>NZ_JBFUIB010000026.1:0-32175 GCF_056402095.1 Peribacillus sp. P4_C12 | reverse complement strand
GCTCTATGTACTGTCGTTATTGTACTCGTCGTCGTTTTTCAGGTCAGGTTGGCATGGGCGTTCCTAAGAAGCAATTAGACGGGGCGATTGAATATATTCGTAATACTCCGGAAGTGAGAGACGTTTTGATTTCTGGAGGAGATGGCCTATTAATCAATGATAAGATTCTCGAATACGTATTAAGTAATTTACGTGCGATCCCACATGTGGAAATCATTCGGATTGGTACTCGTGCACCGGTCGTTTTCCCGCAGCGTATTACAGAAAATTTATGCAATATTCTGAAGAAATATCATCCAATTTGGTTAAATACGCATTTCAATCATTCACTTGAACTGACGGAAGAAGCCAAAAAGGCATGTGATATGTTGTCGATGGCTGGAGTACCACTTGGTAATCAGGCGGTTATTCTTGCTGGTATTAACGATAGTGTACATATTATGAAAAAGCTTATGCACGACTGTGTTAAAGCAAGGGTTAGACCTTATTACATTTATCAATGTGATTTATCTGAAGGGATCGGCCATTTCCGTGCCCCGGTTTCAAAAGGACTGGAAATCATTGAAGCGTTACGTGGCCATACATCAGGATATGCAGTGCCAACTTTTGTGGTGGATGCTCCTGGCGGAGGCGGAAAGATTGCCTTGACTCCGAATTACCTTCTTTCGCAAAGTCCGGATAAAGTGGTCTTACGGAACTTTGAGGGAGTTATCACGAGCTATCCAGAACCGAAGAACTATGTTGCCGGCAGTGCAGATGCTTACTTTGATGAAGTATATGGTACCGAAGGAAGAAAAGGAGCTGTGGGGATTTCTGCTCTGATGACAGACGAAAAATTCAATTTGGTACCAGAAGGCCTACGTCGCCTTGACAAGAGAAAAGCGTATGAAACTACTGATGAACATGCTTCTTTGAAGGATCGCCGTGATAAACGGGATGAAATGAAGGAAAAATTAAGATTATCCCAAGAAAAAAAGAACGCCATGGTCGGAAGTTCTGAAGGCAAGGGGGAATAAAGATGGAATGCTTGTGGTGTAATGCCCCCAACGTTGAGGAAAGTGAAAAGAAGGATTGTTACTGGATTATGCCAGATGGTAAACGATCAATAAAAGTGCTTCAGGTTCCAGCCCTGAACTGTCCAAATTGTGGAATCTATGTATCTGATTCGATGAATCAAAAGGTGGATGAATCCTTATCTATATATGACGTGAGTGAGTATCCTGATGAGTTTACGTATGAACAGCTTCTTCAGGCCCCTGTAAAGAAATTGTTTAATTGGAAATAGAATGCCGGGAGAAGTAGATGATGATGCATCACTTCTCCCGAATTTTAGTTAAGGAGGGTATACATAATGACTGTTCAAAAGCTGCCTTTTTTCTCCCGAATTGAGACTGGGGAATGTTTTACGATGGAACTCTATCTTGATCATGCAAATCATCGCTTACGCATTGATGATTATCGGGGGAATATCAAAAAAGCGATAACTCGAGCTCTAGTCATCGCTCAAGAGCATGGCTTTACAAAAGTGATACTTAAAGCTAGACAAGAAGATTTATCTGCGACATGGGTCCATGGATTTATGCTGGAAGGAATATTGAGTAAGTACTTTAATGGGAATGACGCTTATTGCATGGCATTGTATTTAACCAATGAAAGGCGAACAAGCGACTATTGGATGAAGGAAGACAAAATTCTCCAAGATGTCATTGATATTCCTAGAATAATAGAAAAGCAGCAACTACCTGAAAATTATACCCTTCGATTTGCTGAGATTGAAGATGCACTTGAGCTGGCAAATTTATACGGTGCAATTTTTGAAACCTATCCAACCCCAATGAATGATGAGGGTTATATCAAAAAAGTGATGGAAGAAGGTACGATTTTTAGTGTTATCGAATATGAAGGATCCATCGTTAGTGCCGCATCTGCGGAAGTAAATGAAATGTATCATAATGCTGAACTTACAGACTGTGCAACGATTCCTCATCATCGAAAACATGGTTTTATGAAGGTACTTATCTCAGCATTAGAACAAGAACTTATCAAGAAAAATATTTATTGTTCCTACTCTTTAGCGCGATCCTTGTCAATGGGCATGAACGCTGTCTTTCACCAGCTGGGATATGAATATGGAGGAAGATTTACGAAGAATTGCAATATTTGGGATAAGTATGAGGACATGAATATTTGGGGTAAAGATTTATCTTCTGTAAATGGATTCTTTAAATAGGAGGAAAAGTTTATGGCTAAATACACATGGGTTGATAAAGATACCTGTATTGCGTGCGGGGCATGCGGTGCAACAGGTCCTGAAATTTATGACTATGACGAACAAGGAATCGCTTTCGTTATCTTGGATGATAATCAGGGGAATGCCGTAGTTCCTGAGAATCTGTATGATGACATGCATGATGCAATGGAAGGCTGCCCTACAGAATCAATCCTGATTCAGGATGAACCTTTTAGTTGGTAAACTCGGTTTTATGGATTCATATTTGCCATCTATTCTTTCAATCAGTTAATAGGATTTTTCCAATAGTTTAAGAGTTTTAGTGTACTAGAACTTCATAGATGTGTAGTCGATAAAAAATGTAAATGAAGGAGAGATGAAATGAAGCGGAATCATTTAATTAAGCCCATTCTAGATCATAACTATCCCACTGTCTCTCATGGGAAGGGAATATATCTTTATGACACAGATGGAAAACAATACATCGACGGATCTTCAGGTGCGGTTACGGCGAGTATTGGTCATGGAGTATTAGATGTTGTTGAGGCAATGACAGAGCAGGCAAGTAAAGTTTCTTTTGCATACCGATCTCATTTTACAAGTGAAGCCGCAGAGACTTTAGCCGAAAAGCTAAGTGAGTTAGCTCCAGGAGATTTAAATTGGTCGTTTTTTGTGAACAGTGGGTCGGAAGCAACCGAAACGGCGATGAAGATAGCCATTCAACATTGGCAAGAAAAAGGATTTGAGCGGAAAAATCGTATCGTCTCCCGCTGGACGAGTTATCACGGGATTACGATGGGTGCTTTATCGATGTCCGGTCATGTGTCAAGAAGAAAACGTTTTGTTCCGTTATTAGAGGATTTTCCTAGTATATCTGCTCCGTATTGTTATCGATGCCCTTATGAATCTTCCGGCTGTAAACTGCAGTGTGCAAATGAATTAGAGACGTCCATTCAAAGACTTGGTTCTGAGAATATTGCCGCCTTCATCGCTGAACCAATTATTGGGGCATCCGCTGGTGCTGTTACTCCACCGGATGGTTATTATCAAAGGATTAAGGAAATATGCGAACGCTATGACATTCTCTTTATCGCCGATGAAGTTATGACTGGAATCGGTCGTACAGGAAAAATGTTTGCCATGGAACACTGGGGAGTTACCCCAGATATCATCGCATTGGGGAAAGGTATGAGCGCTGGCTATACTCCAATTGCAGCCACTTTGGTTAGTGATCGGGTTATGGAACCCATTTTAAAAGGTTCAAAGTCAATCATGGCTGGACACACATATAGTGCAAATCCTCTATCTGCTGCCGTTTCTTTAGAAGTGCTTGCCTACATTGAACGAATGAATCTGGTTCAGGCAGCGGAAGAGAAAGGACAGTATCTATTGGAGAAATTACATGGGCTGGCTGAGAGATTTGACATTATTGGTGATGTACGAGGAAAAGGGCTTCTCCTGGGACTTGAGTTTGTTTCAAATAGGAGTTCAAAAACTCCATTCGACTTGCAAGACGGCATAACCACAAGAATTGTCAATAAGGCATTTGAGAAGGGATTGTTGATCTATCCTGCTTCAGGCGCAATCGAAGGAATCGCGGGTGATGCAGTTATTATATCTCCGCCACTAGTTATTACAAATGAAGAAATTGATAGTCTTGTAAAGATACTGGAAGCTTCAGTTGAGGAATTGCAGCATGAATTGCACTCGGAAGGTCTGATAGAGAACAAGCAGGCTATTTAGGAGGAACCATATGAAGCAGGTCATTTCGAAAAAAAACAAAATTGTGACCCTGGAAGAAGCACTCGAGTATATTACTGATGGATGTACTCTCATGTACGGTGGGTTTGGGGGAGTGGGGACTCCGCCAACACTCATACAGGGCATCCTGGACAAGGGCGTTAAGGAACTAACATTGATTGGCAATGATACGGGATTCCCTGATATTGGAATTGGTCGGCTAGTGACTCTTGAAAGAGCGAAAAAGGTCATTGCCTCTCATATCGGATCTAATCCTAATGCCGGTCGGCTCATGACTGAAGGAAAGCTGCAAGTGGAATTTTCTCCGCAAGGGACATTAGCTGAAAGGATTCGTGCAGGCGGAGTAGGCTTGGGCGGGATTTTTGTTGATGTCGGGATTGGAACGATAGCTGAAGAAGGCAAGGACAAAATGGTAATCGACGAAAAGGAATATTTGATCGAAACCGCTTTGACCTCGGAAGTGAGTATCGTTTATGCCAAAAAGGYAGATCCGTTAGGGAATTTGGTTTTTGACAAGAGTGCCCGCAATTTCAATCCGCTCGTAGCGATGGCAGGAGCCTTTACTATAGCAGAAGTTGAAGAAATTGTTCCGGTAGGCGAATTGGATCCGGAGTGTATTGCCACGCCAGGTATTTATGTAGATATGGTGATTCCAACAAAAGGGGTGAATTGGAAATGGGCATGGGAGTAGATGTACGAAATCGCATCGCCAAACGCGCTGCCAAGGAAATCCATGACGGATTAATCGTCAATTTAGGTATTGGCATCCCTACCTTAGTGGCCGATCATTTACCTCAAGATATCCATGTGCTGTTCCATGCGGAAAACGGTGTTCTTGGAACAGGCCCCAGTCCAAATCAGGGGGAAGAAGATCCTGCTCTCTGTAACGCAGGAGGGTTCCCGATTACGTCTGTAATGGGGGCTTCTTACTTTGACAGTGCAACTGCATTTGGCATGATTCGTCGAGGATACATTGACATTACCATCCTTGGGGCATTGGAAGTCAGTGAAACGGGGGATTTGGCCAACTGGATTGTCCCAGGCAAACGGGTACCGGGGATGGGCGGAGCAATGGAGCTTGCCCAAAAAGCCAAAAAGGTGATTGTCTTGATGAATCATGTAAACAAGCAGGGTGAATCGAAGATATTAAAGAAATGCACACTTCCTTTAACGGCAAGACATAGTGTAGATTTAATCATTACTGATATGGCTGTCATGGAAGTTACAAAAGAGGGATTGGTGTTGAAGGAAGTTATGGCACCTTATACAGTTGATGATGTGATTGCGAATACAGAGGCGTCGTTGAAAATCGGGGCTACTGTCAACAGCATTGAATAGGTAAGAGGAGGAAGAAGCATGAATGAGGTCGTCATCGTTGCTGGAGCGCGAACTGCAGTTGGATCCTTTGGGAAATCACTCCGGAATGTTAATGCTACCGAATTAGGCCGTCAAGTATTGGAAGGCTTAATGGAAAAATCTGAATTAGGCAAAGAAAAGGTCAATGAAGTGATTTTCGGACATGGCTATGTCCATGGAGGCGGACTTAACTCGGCCCGAATTTCATCGCAGATGGCAAATTTCCCGCATAGTGTCCCAGGCCACGTTGTAATCAAAGCATGTGGATCAGGTTTAAAGGCCATTACCAATGCTGCATTAACTATTGCTGCTGGTCAAGAAGACATAATCATTGCCGGCGGAGTGGAGAGCATGAGCAATGTGCCTTATATCGTGAAAAATAGATGGGGCGGTAAATTTGGAAACGTAACGATGGAGGATGCTCTGCTGGCAGATGGATTAATATGTTCCTTGGGAAATGAGCATATGGGAATAACAGCCGAGCGCCTGGCTGAAAAATATGGTATCCGTCGTGAAGAACAGGATCAATTTGCTTATCAAAGCCACAAGAAGGCTTGGAAAGCTATAGAAGAGGGTCGCTTTGATCGAGAAATTATTCCGCTCAAAATCAAGGATCGAAAAGGGCTTCAAATCTTCAATCAAGACGAAGGGGTACGCGAGGACATTCATCTGAGTCAACTAGCCAGTCTTTCAGCAGTATTCAAAAATGAAGGAACCATAACGGCAGGAAATGCTTGTCCCATGAATGATGGAGCAGCAGCTGTACTATTAATGTCCAAGCAGCAAGCAGAAGAAAAGGGATTAAAACCGCTCTTGAAAATTAAGGCATTCGCCAGTGCAGGTGTTGAACCTGGAGTTATGGGGATTGGACCTGTACCAGCGACTCGAAAGGCATTGGCAAAAGCAGGTCTATCGTTAGAGGATATCGGACTGATTGAACTTAATGAAGCCTTTGCTGCCCAAGCACTTGCAGTGATCAAGGAGTTAGATTTGAATCCGGAAATCGTCAATGTCAATGGAGGGGCAATTGCACTTGGTCACCCTGTAGGAGCAACAGGTGCAAAATTGACAGTCACACTGATGCATGAAATGTTGCGTTCCCAAGTTAAGTACGGAATGGTAACGTTATGTATGGCAGGTGGAATGGGACTTTCGGTAATCTATGAGAATATGTGTATAAAAGGAGGATAAAAGTGCCGGATTTTAAAAAACGAATTAACCAATGGATCAAGGATCATCGGGAAGAAGGAACAGACTTATTGCAAAGGTTGGTGCAAGCACCGAGTACCCAAGGAAATGAAGCAGACGCTCAGGCTATCGTCGCCCAAAAACTAGAGGAAATGGGCCTGAAGGTTGATATTTGGGAGCCTAACGGTGGGGAACTGAAAAAGCATTCCTATTTCTACTCTCCTCGCAGCGAATTTTCCAACAGTCCTAATGTGGTAGGAATTATGAAGGGAACTGGAGGCGGCCGCTCCATTATCTTGAACGGACACATCGATGTGGTTCCGGATGGTGATCGGGATCAGTGGGATGACGATCCATATAGTGGAGCCATAAAGAATGGTAAAATGTTTGGACGTGGCGTAACAGATATGAAAGGAGGCAATGTATCCCTTATCCTTGCTATGCAGGCACTAAAGGAAAATGGCATCCATTTAAAGGGAGATGTCATATTTCAAAGTGTGATAGAAGAAGAAAGCGGCGGAGCCGGAACGTTAGCAGCCGTCTTGAGGGGATACAAAGCCGATGCTGCCCTTATCCCTGAACCAACGAATATGAGGATTTTTCCCAAACAGCAGGGGTCGATGTGGTTCCGAGTTCTGGTAAAAGGCCGGTCAGCTCACGGCGGAACCAGGTATGAAGGTGTAAGTGCCATTGAAAAAAGTATGACCGTAATAAATCATATTCGTGCTCTGGAAGAAAAGCGAAATGCACGTATCAGTGATCCGCTTTATCAGAACACACCTATTCCGATTCCAATCAATTTAGGCGTCATTGAAGGCGGTAATTGGCCTTCCTCCGTCCCTGACCTCGTGAAAATTGAAGGTAGAATGGGTGTTGCGCCAGAGGAAACGATGGAGCAGGCGAAAAACGAAATGGCTAATTGGCTGTTACAGATCAAAGAAGTGGATGAATGGTTCAAGGATCATCCGCCCGTTTTAGAATGGTTCGGAGCACGCTGGGTTCCAGGGGCAATTGATGTAGAACATGAACTAATGAATACGCTCGTCAATCAATTTAGGCAAGTTGCTGGACAAGATCCGGTCATTGAAGCCTCTCCATGGGGGACTGATGGAGGATTGCTCACTCATGTCGGTGAAACGCCTTCAATTGTTTTTGGTCCTGGAGTAACAGAGGTTGCCCATTATCCAAATGAATATATCTTACTGGACAATGTGTTCGCGACAGCGGAGATTATTGCCCTTACTTTAATTCAATGGTGTGGAATTGAACAATTGCAGGATGAGCCTTATGTGGCCTTGGCAAGTAACGAAGACAAATAATCTCGTATATTGGGAGTTACCTGATAGGACAATGTCTATTAAATGAACAAGGCCCCATCCATTTACTAATTGGAACAGTGAAAGAAATTGAAGATTAACACACGAAAGAAAGAGAAACAATCAAATAATGATGAATTGATGTCTAAGCCCCGTTTACTTAAAAGAAATTATTTTGTTTTTAGCCAGTAAAGTGAAGCTTCAATTGGTGAAGTAACCTTGGTAGTGAACGTATCAGGTTCTTACCTTCAGATAGACAAGGGTAAATACATAGTCTTCCGCAAAGAGGTTGTGGGAGACTATTCATTTCTAATGAACTCTACTATTACCAACAATACGGCTGTTAAGACAAATCTCTTTTAATATTTCTTAAAGTTTTAATTTTAATAGAAAATGAGGTAGTAACCAATGGACATGAATCTCATTGAAAATAAAGAACCGACAGTTAAAAGAAACCTAAAAGCAAGGCATATGACCATGATCGCAATTGGAGGTTCTATCGGAACTGGCCTATTTTTGGCAAGTGGTACAACTATCCAAAGTGCAGGACCTGGTGGTGCTCTCACTGCATATGTATGCATTGGAATAATGGTGTATTTTCTTATGACAAGCTTGGGGGAAATGGCGACATATATGCCTGTATCGGGATCATTTTCTTCCTATGCTACACGCTTTGTAGATCCAGCATTTGGTTTTGCACTTGGCTGGAATTATTGGTTTAACTGGGCGGTTACCCTTGCTGTCGAAATAGCTGCGGCAGCCATCATCATGAAATTCTGGCTGCCTGAAGTGCCAAGCATAATATGGAGTGCATTGTTTCTTGGACTCGTCTTTATGCTGAACGCTTTATCTATTAAAAGTTATGGTGAATCAGAATATTGGTTTTCTCTAGTAAAAGTCGTGGCCATTATTTTCTTTATCATTATTGGATTATTAACAATCTTAGGCGTTTTTGGTGGAGAGGTGATTGGATTTGAAAACTTCACCATGGGCGAGGCGCCTTTCAAGGGTGGGTTTTTATCAATCATTAGTATCTTTCTTATCGCTGGGTTTTCTTTTCAAGGTACAGAACTAGTTGGTATAGCCGCTGGTGAAAGTGAGAATCCTGAAAAAAATGTTCCGAATGCGATTCGCCAAGTATTTTGGCGCATCTTATTGTTTTACATCGGAGCCATTTTGATACTCGGGCTGTTAATTCCATATACAAGTCCAAGTTTATTAGGCGGGGATGTAGATAATATTTCTGTAAGCCCTTTCACGCTCGTTTTTGAGCGGGCAGGATTTGCGTTCGCTGCTTCTGTCATGAATGCTGTTGTTTTGACATCATTACTTTCTGCAGGGAACTCGGGGCTTTATGCATCAACTCGAATGTTATGGTCGATGGCAAAAGATAATCAGGCTCCAAAGTTTCTAGCCAAAGTTAACCACAGGGGAATCCCGATGAATGCCTTAATCCTCACAGCAATAATTGGAGGACTAGCTTTTTTAACATCTGTTTTTGGGGATCATGTATTTACATGGCTATTAAATGCTTCAGGATTAACGGGATTTATCGCTTGGATTGGGATTGCCGTATGCCATTATCGTTTTAGACGTGCGTACGTAGCACAGGGTGGTGACATAAACGAGTTAAAATACAAAGCAAAATGGTTTCCATTCGGTCCGATTCTTTCATTCTTCCTCTGTATGATTGTCATTGCAGGGCAGAATTACGAGGCGTTTCTAAGCGGCAGTATTGACTGGTATGGGGTCGCAGTCTCCTATATTGGTTTACCAATATTTTTAGCGGTATGGTTAGGGTACAAGGTTTTTCATAAGACAAAGGTAATTCCATTGAAAGATTGTCAATTTGAGAAATCAGCGTAGGAAAAGTAACCTGAATTTCAAAGTCAGTATCGCAACGAGCATTGTGAATGTTATCATTCATGATGCTTTTTTATCGTTGTTGCCATTACTTTATTAAGAAATTGCTTACGATTTCTAACATAAAGAATAGTAAGCAATTAGATATTGAAAACAGACTTGTTAGAGTTGAAGATGAATTGAATTCTATGAATAAAGGGAAGTAATGAGAAGTAACGCTGTTTTTTACCAAAAAACAGCGTTTTAATAGAATAGAAATGCACTAATTAGACCATATTGGACGAAAACCTCAGTATATCTCCGAAAATAAGAATATATCGACGAAAACCACAATTATATCTTCGGAATTAAAGAACTCAGTTTTCCATCATTAAAAGTCGCAGAGTTTCTTCCATTCCTTCTTTGTATGGACATTTTAGGAAAATATGGGCTGTGGTTTTTGAAGGAGTTAGCGGATGGTAGAGGTATTTTTTAACCAAATATCATAAAAACAGTTATGGTGGCAAAAGCAAGTAAATCAGAACTTGATTAAAAAAATGGAACTCGACTATATGTAGTCGAGTTCCATTTTTGTGGAGCTTTCAATTGACGCTAAATTTCAATGATTATTGGAAGGATCATTGGTTTCTTCTTCGTTTGGTTATAGAGATATTGTCCTATTTCCTTCTTAATAGTTTGTTTAATGATATTCCAACGGTATATTTTATCACTTTGTAATTCGTTGACTGTTTTCGTGACAAGGCGATTTACCTGTCTAAGGAGATCTTCGGAATTTTGAATATATACAAATCCACGGGAAATGGTATCCGGTCCTGACACTATTTTTCTTTCCATTTTGCTTAGTGTTATGACAATTACGAGCATCCCGTCTTCGGAAAGCTGCTTACGGTCCCGCAGTACGATTTCTCCAACATCACCAACGCCCATACCGTCAACAAAGGTATTGCCAGCAGGAACTTTTCTGGTTTGACGGGCGACCGAGTCTTCAATATCCACGACATCGCCATTATTGATAACGAAAATATTGTCCTTCTCTACCCCGACAGACTCAGCTAATATTCGATGTTGGTGCAACATCCTATATTCACCGTGAATGGGTATGAAATACTTAGGCTTCATCAGGGTAAGCATGAGTTTTAACTCCTCCTGGTAGGCATGTCCAGAAACGTGCATGCCTGTTACACTTCCTGATCCGTAAATGACCTTGGCCCCCAGCTGAAACAAGTTGTCGATGATACGTGAAACATCCCGTTCATTTCCGGGGATTGGAGTAGAGGCAAGAATCACTGTATCATCAGGTAATATACTCATATCGCGATAATTCGAACTGGAAAGGCGAGACAGGGCAGCAAAAGGCTCCCCTTGACTTCCCGTACATAAAACCGCGACTCTTTCAGGAGCAAAGTTATCGACTTCATGTGCTTGGATCAGCATCCCATCAGGAATATCGAGGTACCCACGCTCCATGGCGACAGATACGACGTTAACCATACTTCGTCCTAATAAGGCGAGTTTTCGGTTTGTCTTCCGGCAAGCGTTCACAACTTGTTGGACACGATTAACATTTGAAGCAAAGGTAGATAGAAAAACTTTCTGTTTAGCCTGCATAAAGGCCTCTTCAATATGGCTACCAACAAGATGCTCTGAAGGACTTGAGCCAGGTCGTTCAGCATTAGTACTTTCAGATAATAAAACCAGGACACCTTCACTCCCGATTCTGGCCATTTTATGAATATCAGGATATTGCTTATTCATAGGAGTTAAATCAAATTTGAAGTCCCCTGTGTGAACCACTGTACCTTCTGGGGTATGTATGATGACTCCTAGACAGTCGGGTATACTATGATTAGTTTTGAAAAAATCTAGATTTATATTCCCAAATTCAATCTTTGAATCAGAGTCAATCTGAATTAATTCAGTATCACCCAATAGTCTATGTTCTATTAATTTTAATTCAATTAAACCAAGTGTTAAACGTGTGGCATATATGGGTACATTTATTTTTTTTAAGATGTAGGGGATACCCCCTATATGATCTTCATGCCCATGAGTCACAATTAAAGCGCGGATATTATTTATATTTTCCTGGAGAAATGTAATATCAGGAATAATTAAATCAACTCCTAATAAACTTTCATCTGGAAACTTTGCACCACAGTCGATAATAATAATATCGTTTGAATATTGGATCACATACATGTTTTTACCGATTTCATTCACTCCGCCTAAAGCTAATATGGACAAAGCATTATCTTTCGAACTCATTTTTAGCCCTCCTTTTTAAGCAATATTGGTTAGTCTTTCCTTATGTATCCCTTATAATTACTGAAAATTGTTTTGTGAGGGAATTTAGGATTATGCTCCATTTTTAAAGAAGGGGACAAAATAGGCCTATTCATAAAATGACGAATAAATACAATGCATATAAACAACAAAAACAGATGGCTAGCTAAATCAGTTATTCCATCGAAACAGAAAATTAGCTTTTAGGAAGAAAAAACAGTCAAAGAAGATGAAGAAGTTAAATCACTTTATACGGTCGACAGTTATATGAAGTCAGTAGAAGAAAACCTTGAAGCAAAATCGGAAACATTAATCAGTAACATGCAGGAGTTACATAAATACACCATTTACTCTAAAGTGGAATTATTGGATTTTGTAGCATTTGTAGATGACCCTTCAGAGTTTGACTTATCCATTACTATGTTCTCAATGGATAGACAAGCTAATGAAGTCTTTAACGAGGGTACGGATTCTACTATCTTTGCAGGTAGTCTGGGTATGATTGGAAATGTAAGATACACCCACCTGTTAGGTAATCAAACAGATGACTTTTGGGATTTCTACGAACACAATCAAGAAGAACTTAACCATGCAGAAAAACAAGCGTTTGCTACTTATGTCGCAGATTGCTGGAAGAAAGCAGATGGACAAGCAATCACGTTGCCAACCTACTTTTCTCTTCACGATGATTATGAATCCTTTGATTTAAAGAAAAATCAATGGGTTACAGATGATGAGAAATGGTCTTATTGATACTAAAAAAGGAAGGGCCTTCAATTATGAAGGTCTTTCTTGTTCATACATCGGTTACAAATACCAAAGTAAGCGTGCCTAAAGAAATGAAGCCTAAAAAATTGCACTATATAATGAAACTTTAGTTTTTGAGATGTTAATTCAAATGGGGTTTGGGTTTATTGTTCCCCTCTAATTAAGATACATTTAATGTAAGCTATTACGTAACGAGAGGGTCAAGTGCTTATTAATCATCTAAGAGAGGGTATATGAAATTAGAAGGGAAAAAGAAAAAGTACAGCAAAGAAAAGAAGAGATAATTTATAAAATAGGGGGTTTGTACTTTGGGAACTGCACTAATTTTCATATGCATTGTATTGGTGGCTTCTATACTGCAATCAAGTACAGGTTTTGGTTTTTCCATAATGGCGACACCTTTCTTACTAATGTTATTCCAACCGCAAGAAGCCATACAAATAAATATTATTTTATCTTTAGTTATTTCAATATCATTAATTTTGAAGATACGAAATGACATTGATTTTATATTATTAAAAAGATTTATATTAGGAAGTATAGTTGGCGTACCATTGGGTGTTTTAATCTTTGTTTCAATTAACATTAATGCTTTAAAATTAGGGGTTAGCATACTACTTTTAATATTAACATTGTTACTGATAGGCAATTTTAGGGTTAATCCAACACAATTTAGAGATTTCATAGTTGGCGGGATATCAGGTGTTTTAACGACAAGTATCGGTATGCCTGGCCCTCCGTTATTGCTTTACTTTACAGGAACAGATACTGAAAAAGGAAAGTTAAGAGCAACTACCTTAGCATTTTATCTCTTTATTTATTTCATCAGTCTCATAACCCAAATAATCTTTACTGGAACCAACAAAGTAATATGGGAATCAAGTCTTTATGCAATTCCAATTGTATTTCTGGGTTTGTATATAGGTCAAATTATTTTCAAACGGCTAAACCAAAGGGTATTTAGAATATTTACATATATCCTTTTAATTTTTACAGGGATTTATCTTTTACTGGAAAGTTTAAAAGCGTTATAGAAGTAGGCGTCCTTATTCTTATTCTAAATTTCATCTGGTAGTGATCGACACTTTTTTTATACATATGAGTTTGACGGGGGTTTCCGATGTATAACAGCGAATATAATTAAGAGTGGTTTGTTCAGCGGAAGATAAAGAGGAGGGGTAAGTTGACATCAAAACAAGAATTAGCTGTAAAGAACAATGTTGTCTGGTGCGGAATTATAAGTAAACTTCATGGATGTCGAATTAGGAGTGGAAATAACCTCTGGGGTTTGGATAAAAAAGCTCCGACCTATTATCCCGATGTCATTACATTGAGTAATGATGTATGTAACGATGAATTCTTTAATTTTATAGAGGACTCACAAGCAGAGTTTATTAAAGACAGTTTTTCATCCTTAAAACTAGGAGATAACTTTGAACTTTTATATGAAGCTAGTTGGATTTACCATAAACTTGAAATTATTGAAGATATTGAAAAGGCAGCATACAGGAAAATCATCTCAGAAGAGGAACTTCAGTGCTGGACATCGGTTTCCGGATTAAACGGCATTCTGTTACCGGATATCTTATTTCAGCCTGATGTTGTTGTATATGCAAAAGAAGGAGATGAAATAACTGCCGGTTTTATTGCTAATGTCAGTGGAGACACGATTGGCGTATCAAATGTTTTTTCCTCTGGAAATGCTGCTGCATCCATATGGAGAGATATTGTTCATGTAATCAGTGAAAATCATGTAGGCAAGCATTTAGTCGGTTATGAGCAGGATGAAAATCTTAGTGCAGCAGTGGCAGCGGGGTGGGAAAATGTTGGGTATCTGAGTGTATGGAGAAAACGGAATTTATAGCAAGTGGGTTACAGATGATGAGAACTGGTTTATTGATATCCACAACTGACCATTTTCCTTCACATGAATACACAATTTCTGCACATGCAAAACACCTCCGATTATTCGACCGTGGCCAGGAATAATTCAACCTTTAGAGAGATAATTCGACCGTGACCAGGAATAATTCGACCTTCAGAAAGATAATTCGTCCGTGGCCAATAATTCAACCTTCTAAAAGATAATTCGTCCGTGACCAGGAATAATTCGACCTTCAGAGAGATAATTCGTCAGTGGCCAGGAATAATTCGACCTTCAGAGAGATAATTCATCCGTCGTTACAAATAAATCGACCTTCCACCATTTCATAAAATAGAAAAAACAGTATGTGTTCAATAACATACTGTTTTTTCTTTGTATTTAGTTTTTAGGTTAGCCCATTCATTTTCATCAGACTTTATATTTCATTTTCTAATTGGTTCAAGCAGAAGTTGATATTTTCTTCGAAATTTTCAACATATTGCTGGGCAATTGTTGCGTATTGGGTTTTTAAGGTGTTCAGCAAACTTTCTATCAAAAATTGGCGTGGTTTGCTGGATTGCGTTATCTCTTCATGGATGAAATCAATCAGTTCAATTGCTTTGGTTCGATCTTCGCTGCAAGGTAGAGCTTTGTTTGTTGCTTTTTTCAATGCCAAGGTGGATTGCAGCAGATCATTGTGGCTTGTATGAAGATTGCACCTGAAATTAGGAATCCATGTATCAATTAGCTCTGGGTCAAGAATCTGCTCTCCGCTTTCAGCTACCTCATTGACTATATGGACGATTCGGTTCATGCAGTAACGGATGACTTTTATTTCCGGTGAACTGATAGTTTTGGCTTTATAGTTAAAATGATTCAAGTGGGTCATCATCCCAAGAAAGAGAATGGCGCTATCTAACAGATACGGTTTTTTGGTTTCCCCAAATATATCGAGGAACCGACTATACACCCAGCGTATGCTTAATAATTGGATTCGGTTGATGAATTGTTTTAATTCATCGTCGTTAGACACACGCACTTCTTCGATCAGGATAAGTAATTTACTTTGTTTGTTCACCATCATATGCAGTTCCAACTGCTTAATAAAAATTTCAATATCGGCTAAATCTTGACCAATTAATAGTTCTTCACGGGCTTGGCGTAGCTTCTTATGGTAGGAACGGAATATAGCTATAAATAATTCACCCTTCGAAGGGAAATAATTATAAAAAGTACCCTTAGAAATGCCGCTGCCGTCTAAAATGTCCTGGATGGACGTGGCTTGATATCCTTTTTCAATAAACAGCTTATGAGCTGTATCGATGACATTCTGCCTTCGACTATTCATCAAATCACCTAATTTCCATTATACTGCCTGTATAAATGTAATCGTACTCTATTTTTTATTACAGTACAAACCCTTATTTAAACCAGTATATTTTTATTGCAAAAATTGAACTAGAGGTATATTATAGATTTTATGCAGATTGGGTTATACCTATCGTACAATAAAATGAACTATTAGTTTGAATGGAGGAATAGATAAAAAGTGAGTACTGCTCAAATTACTGAAAAAAAGGGCTCATATGGTATCCTGATTATTTTAATGGTCGGGGCATTTATATCCATACTGAATTCGACCCTATTGAATATTGCACTACCATCAATTAAAACAGACCTTGGAATTGAGACGTCTACGGTCCAATGGCTGACAACAGGATACATGCTTGTGAACGGAATCATGATTCCTACAACCGCCTTCTTAATAAGAAAGTATTCGGTGCGTAATCTGTTCTTGACAGCCATGCTGTTATTTTCAATCGGGACGATTGTTGCAGGTGTAGCACACGCATTCCCGCTGTTATTAGGCGCGCGGATGGTTCAGGCTGCTGGTTCGGCGATTATGATGCCATTATTAATGAACGTTCTTTTAACTGCCTTCCCTGTTGAAAAACGCGGCTCGGCGATGGGATTGTTTGGTTTAGTCATGATGTTTGCTCCTGCTATCGGGCCGACGCTTTCAGGCTGGATTATCGAACATTATGATTGGAGAATGCTTTTCCACTTTATTACACCTCTTGCTTTACTGGTTCTTATTTTTGGGTTCTTTAAACTTAAAGACAAGAAAGAAAAAGTTGATATCAAAATTGATATTCTATCTGTCATTTTATCAAGCTTAGGCTTTGGCGGCTTGTTGTATGGATTTAGCTCAGCAGGAAGCAAGGGCTGGGATAGTCCTTTGGTATACGGAACATTAATAGTTGGTGCCGTTTCACTGGTCCTTTTCATTACACGCCAGCTTAAAATGGAAACACCGATGCTTGAATTCAAGATTTTTAAACATCCAATGTTTGCTTTATCTGCAACCATTTCGATCGTACTAAATATGGCAATGTTTTCGGCGATGATCCTAATGCCATTGTATACACAAACAGTCCGTGGCATTTCACCATTTGATTCAGGATTGCTGATGCTGCCTGGAGCACTATTAATGGCCCTCATGTCACCGATCACAGGTAAGCTCTTCGATAAGTTCGGAGCACGCGTGCTTGCTTCAATCGGTTTGTTTATCACCGTGGTCACAACGTATTTCTTCAGTAAATTATCAATGGATACTTCATATACACATATTGTACTATTGTTTTCAATCCGGTCATTCGGGTTGTCGATGGCAATGATGCCTATCATGACAAATGGTTTAAACTCGCTGCCAGCCCGTATGAACCCACATGGTACAGCGATGAATAATACGCTGAACCAGGTTTCCGGAGCAATCGGTACAGCACTACTTGTTACGGTCATGTCTAACCGGTCAGCTTCGACTGGTGAGGATCTTATGACTAAAGCGATGAGCAAATTAACAGGTCAGCCTACTACTGAGATGATGGATCAAATGCAGGCCCAAATCGGGATGCAGGCCATGCTGGATGGGATTAACTTTTCCTTCTTTGTGTCTACCTTTATCGCAGCTGTGGCGTTGATTTTGTCATTATTTATTAAGCGCGCATGGCCGGCAAAAGATAAGCCAGCTGAAAAAGCTGATCAGACCGCTTAATCATAAGTAATGTCTGAATGACTAAATGGTGCAGTCAATAATTTTAGAATAGGTTATAGATTAAGGCATGGTCATGGCGGTTTCCTTTTCGGAATATGCTTGTGATCATGCTTTTTTTGCAAGTAAAAGCGGAGAGATAAAAAAGCAGTGCCATTTCTAATCGAATGGCACTGCTTTTTAAGTTATGACGCTATATCTTCTGAATTCACCTTTGCATGCTGGATATGACTCGTAATCCAGCCAATTACTGCTGCAGAAACGAGATAGGCAAGTAAAATCCAAATCTGGGTCTGTAAGTTTGACCAGCCGCCTATTGAAATGACTTCTTGTAGCTCCTGAAGGGAATGAGCCATAGGTAAAAATTGACCGATTTGTGTTAAAATCGACATTCCAAGTTCACCCGGGAATGTTCCACCGCAAGTGGCTAATTGAAATACAAGAAGGGTCACGGCTGCGAATTTGCCGACGATTCCGAATACGGTTACCAGCATAAGTATGAAAGTCATGAAGGTAAACGAAACGATGATGCTTGATAGAATAAATAATGGAACGCTAGCCACATGTAAATGGAATCCAAGGAGCACAACTGCATCCACGAGAAGTGCCTGAATCAAGCCGATAACATAAACTAGCCCTAATTTATTCGTAAAATGAACGGTTCCGGTAACCTTAAGATTCTGTCTACGGCCTAGCGGCAGGATATTGGAAGCCATAATGCCGCCTACATAAAAGGCTAGAGACAGAAAGTAAGGAGCGATTCCGGTTCCATAGTTTGGAACTTCCGAAAGATTGGATTGGACCAATTGCACAGGTTCAGAGAACATCGAAGTGGTAGAATCGCTGTACTGAAGGCTTGCTGTTTTATCCGCGGCTTCATTAAGTTTGGAAGATAACTTGTTTGAGCCCGTTTCTAGTGAAGCAAGTCCATCCTGAAGTTCCGTTGATCCACTGGCTAGTTGACTGCTTCCGCCAGCAAGTGAAGTGATTCCGGTGTTTAGAGTGGAAAAGCCACTTGTCCATTTTATAAATCCGTTTGTGAAAAGGCTTGCTCCCTCGTTTAATTGCTTAGCACCCGAGGTAGCCTGCGCCATTTTATCACCAAACGTTTTCATACCAGCTTGAAGGGCGACTTGCCCATCTGACACCTTTTCCGCCCCTTGCCCCAATTGCTTTTGCCCAGCGGTTAAAGTAGTGGCCGCATTGGATAATCCATCAGATAAGGCAAGGATTTGCTTGAAGTTTTGATCTTGCTTTGCTTCAGGATGACTTTGGACATACGCATCCAATTGCTTCTTTAGGGTATTTGCTGTACTTTCCGCCTGTTCCTGTCCTTGCACCAATTTTGCATTGCCAGCTGACAAGTCTTTAACTCCCTTGCTCACCTTGTTCATACCATTTTCTAATGTTTGTTGTCCATCTGTTAGCTGTTTCATGCCGGTATACAAGGTCTGGGAACCTGATGTTAGACCTTCCGCGCCAGTAGATAAGGCTTCTTGTCCGTCCGAAAGCTGGGTGCTTCCTGTACGTAGCTTCTGGGCACCATCATTTAATCTCTGAATACCATCTGCTAATTTCTCACTGCCGCTTTTCGCATCGACAGTTCCTTGATGAAGCTCCTCGGCTCCATTTCCGGCGTCTGCTAAGCCTTTAGAAACATCTTGGAATTTGGAAAGGATGCCTTCCGAATAGCCTTTAGTGATGCTTGCATTGATTTTGGTGGTCATTTTTTCAACTGCAGTTGTACTAATTTGTGAGGCAACGAAGTTTTTACCCGGATTAATTTTATATAAAAGTTTAGCGGCTTCCGGTTTTTCATCCATTAAAGTGGTGACATTTTCAGAAAAATCATCTGGAATCGTGACAACCATATAGTAGGTTTCCTCTTTAAGCCCTGTATCTGCCGCCTTTGCCGATACAAAGTGAAAGTCCAATTCTTTCTGCTTCTTCAATTGTTTAACAAAGTCATCTCCTGCCTCGATTGGCTTATCGTCCATTTCGGAACCTGTATCGAGGTTGACCACTGCAACAGGTAGCTGATCCAACTTACCGTAAGGATTCCAATACCCTGCTAAAAAGAAACCTGAGTAAATCAATGGAACGACTAAAAGAAAAATCAAGGCGATTCTTCCGTGTTTATGTTTCCACATTGCTTTTATGTCTTGAAGTACGAGTTGTAATCCTTTCATTAATGAGCCTGTCCTTTCTAACTAAATGAGATTATTTCATCATAAGGGCTTTTTTAAATACTGTATAATACATAATTAGTTATATAATAATAGATTTGAATCTATACGAAACGAGTGATAAAAATGGAAATATTACAGCTGCAGTATTTTCAAACCGTGGCACGCCTAGAACATATGACGAAGGCTGCGGAGCAACTTCAAATTGCTCAGCCGTCTCTCAGTAAAACCATTTCTCGACTTGAAGAAGATTTGGGAGTGGCGTTGTTCGATCGGGAACATCGAAAAATCAGGCTGAATGCGGCCGGAAGGATATTCTTGAACCGTGTCGAACGAGCTTTTGCAGAATTAAATGAAGGAAGGCGCGAGATTGTGGAATTAGCGGACCAGGATCAAAAGAATATTACGTTGGCTGTTACCATTCCAAGAGTGCTGCCTGATTTACTGGGGACATTTTTATCAGAATATCCAGATGTTCGTTTTCAACAATTTCTTAAATCTGTATCTTCCATGAAACAATTGCTTATTGAAGGGGAGATTGATTATTGCATTTCGTCCGTTCCGATTGAAGGCCCCGATATTAAGTGGGAACCGCTGATAAAGGAAGAAATATTTCTGATTGTGCCTCCCGATCATCGACTAGCAGGGAGGGCGTGCATTCATCTTAATGAAGTGAAAGACGAAGCGTTCATTAGCATGAACACAGGTTTTGGATTCCGCAACTTAACGGATCAATTTTGCCAAGAAGCTGGATTTATTCAGAATATCGCATTTGAAGGCGATGAGCCGGCTGTTATCTCAGACCTTGTCAGAAGGGGCTTAGGTGTCGCTTTTGTATCAGAGTTAACTTGGCTGCACCAAACCGGGTCGCTGTCACATAAAATTCGAATAACAGAACCTGCTTGCCAAAGGACGATTGGATTGGGATGGTCGGAAAAACGATACTTTACACCAGTTGCCAAGCAATTTCGGTTATTTGTCATGGATTATTTTTCTACAATCTCTAAGGAGCTTAAGGATTCACTGTAGAATATGTGCCGCCTAATGAACTAATGACGCATCGGCCGAATTAAATGTACGAAGGACGAATTAAATGTGCGAAGGCCGATTAATCGCGAGGGATGAATTATTCTTTGGGAAGGTCGAATTATTCTGCGAGAAGGCCGAATTAAATGTGCGAAGGACGAATAAATAGCGAGAAGGCCGAATTAAATGTGTAAAGGCCGAAATAATAGCGCGTCGGCCGGATTATTCTGCGCGAGGGACGAATAAATTGCCCAAAGGTCGAATTAAATGTGCGAAGGACGAATTAATAGCGAGAAGGCCGAATTAAATGTGTGAAGGCCGAAATAATAGCCCGTCGGTCGAATTATTCTGCGTGAAGGTCGAATTAAATGTGCGAGGGACGAATAAATAGCGCAAAGGCCGAATTATCCTGCCCAACGGTCGGATTATCTTTCTGTCGGCCGAATTAATTCTTTCGCAGATTTTGCACATACTCTAAAACAATTTTCACCCGTTCTTGAACGGTATAATCTCCTTCAATCCTTAATAAAGGACAAGTTAAGCCTGACATCCATTTTTCATGAGAATACTTGCTCCTGACTTCCATTCCAGCCTCGTCATATAGGGAGGCCCACTCTAAAAAGTTATTATATTGATCGAAATGGCTGCCTCCAACTAAAATTTCCTTGCCATACCTTTGTGCCTCTCTTTGCTGCAGCCTTTCTATTCTTATATTTTTTGGAATCCATAAAAATATAACTAAATCAAAATAACTTATAAATTCATCACCCCACCCGCATAACGAACCCGATAGTATCCATTCATCATAAGTTAATAAATCTTTTCGGAGTATTTGTTTTCTTTCTTTTACTTCTCTTTTTTCACTAAACTTATGCAGCCAGTAATAATCATCTGTATCAAAATGAACTGTCGATATTGAGTTTGATAATGCTTTTCCGAGGGTTGTAGTTCCTGAACCTGAAGCACCGATAATATGTATTTTTTTCATTCTTTTCTCTTCAACTCCGAATCTTTTTTATGATAGGTAATAAATATTCCATTAGATAATAAAAAATTCCTTCCTCATGACCAGAGCCTATTTTTACATGCTTCTAAAAAATGCTCCCTATCAGAGTGTAATGTCGGTAGTTGAAGCTGATAAGTCTTCATTATGTGGTAATATTAGGTTGTTATAATAGGGAATTAAGAAAGACTTTTACTTTAGCTTTTTTAATGAATGAAGTGTTTGAAAGGAGTGTTCCAAATGCAGTTAACGATTCAGGCTTCGGGCGACAATGTACAAGCTATATCTTATTTATTGTCTAAGAACCCGAGAAATTTATATGAGAGAAATCATAAAGGTCATTTAGTGCGCCTTTTTTATAGCAAGTTTACAGAAACAGAACTGGAAGCGACGATTTTTGTTACACCGGACCCGATCGAATTGGTAAAAGGCAATTCCAATTCCTATGACATTACTCATTACATAAATGATCGGGAGTTTGCGGTAAGCAGCATTTTTTGTTCATTGATTAGGTCTGCACTGGGGACAGCTTTGAACGGTCAGCCGAAGGAAGAGCATACAGAGTGGGTGAATCATCCGTTTTCGTTTCAGTTCGAGTTTGGCCCTGTGGTTTCTTCTCTTTCTGATAACCAATTAAAGGATTTATTTGAGCCGATTGGTTATGAAGTGATGATTACCCGTCCGGAAATTGAGTACTCTTTCCAAATTAAAGATAAAAGCTCGGCAAGATCCATTTCTTTAAAAGGAATGAAAACACTACAAGAAGGGTTAAGGCATTTGTTTGTATTGATTCCGGTCATCGATAACTATAAGCACTACTACATTGATGAAAAAGAAATTGAAAAGCTTGAGAGATATGGAGACGGGTGGCTGAAAGATCATCCGATGCGAGATTATATCTATCGCCAATCACTTAGATTTAAGGAAGTATACAGCATCGTCGAGAACAGGAAACCTGAAGAGAAGAAGGAAGAAAAAGAAAGCAAGGTTCGGCTGAATGATCTTCGCTATGAAAAAATCGTTGATACAGTCAGTCAAATGAATCCAAGAAGCATCGTGGACTTCGGCTCTGGTGAAGGGAAACTTTCAGTACGCCTTGGTTTTGTAGAAGGGATAAAAGAAATCCTGGCTGTTGAACCGTCCCAAACTGCTGCCATTAAAGCCTTAGGACGATTCGAGAAAGTGAAGAATAAAGAGAAATTTGTGGTTCCTGAAACACTATGGGGCTCACTCTTCTACTATGATGAAAGATTAAAGAACAAGGATGTCATTATCTTGTGCGAAGTCATCGAGCATATCGACGAGTACCGTCTGCCTAAGGTGCTGGATACGATATTACATGACTATCAACCGAATGCCCTGATTATTACAACGCCAAACCGTGAATATAACGAGGTATACGATATGGAGGATGTTCTTCGACACAACGATCATCGTTTTGAGTGGACAAGAGCTGAATTTCGTCAGTGGTGTACAGAGCGAAATCACCGTGATATCTATAGCCTTAAATTTGAAGGAATTGGTGAAGAGCATGATACATATGGTTATCCGACACAAATGTGTGTGTTCGAAAGAAAGGAGGACTAACTATGCAAATCGTATTGCCCCATGCAGGAATTGTCTTGCTGATTGGACCATCCAATAGCGGTAAGTCAACATGGTTAAAAAGCATGATTGAAAAAGAAGAGATTCTGCCTTCAGAGGTCGTTAGTTCAGATGCCTTTCGGGTATTGGTGAGTGATATTGAATTTATTGATTGGCGGGACAGACCAAAGGATGAAGCGGACAATCTGATGGATGAATACCAGTCCATTTCAGGCGAAGCATTTTCCATGATGGATTCCGTCATTGAAGCAAGATGCCGTTTAAATAAATTAACCTTTATTGATGCGACCAATCTTCACCCAGAGGATCGGAAACGATATATCTCTTTAGCTCAAAAAAATAATGTCCCAATCCTATCGATTGTTCTGGATATACCTGAAGAGGATCTGCTTGTCAGAGATGAACAAAGAGATTATCCACGCGGAAAAAGACGTATTAAACAGCAATACCAGACGTTCAAAAGGGAAAAGCGCGTCCTGAAAAAAGAAGGGTATTTGTCTCTTTACACGTTAAAGGGAACAGAAGATATTCAGGTAATCAGACGTACAAATCCAATTGAAAAAGACATCCAGAATGGGATCGACATCATTGGGGATATTCATGGCTGCTATAAGGAAATGATCCTCGTCCTTGAAAAACTAGGCTATCAAAAAAATGAGGAAGGCCTCTATCTTCACCCTGAAGGCAGGAAGTTTGTTTCCATTGGGGATGTCATGAGCAGAGGACCAGAGTCACTTAAAACGATGCTCTTTTTCTATGAACATGTTCAAAAGGACGTTGCCTATATGATTGACAGCAATCACGGCTGGAAAATTGCTAGATGGCTAGATGGAAGAGACGTAACATTAAATCATGGTGATGAAAAAGTGGAAGAAGAATTTAAAGCGTACGAAGAGGAGTATGGAAGCGAAAAAGCAGAGGAAACGAAACAGACACTTAAAGAATTCCTCCTTCAAGCTCCTTCCCATTATGTATTTACCAAGAATGATGTACAGACTTTAGTTTGTGTTCATGCCGGAATCAAAGACGCTTTCATCGGAAAGCAGTCTGAAGCTGTGCGTGACTTCTGCCGTTACGGTGATACGAATGGATTTGATGAAAAAGGAAAGCCAGTGCGTAAAGATTGGTATATTTCTCATAAGAAAAGCTCACTGATTGTCTGGGGACATGATCCGAAGCCACAACCGCTGCTAATTAACAATACCATCAACATCGATCAAGGTGTTGTCTTTGGCGGAGCATTAACAGCTTTTCGCTATCCGGAGGGAGAATTCATTTCGGTACAAGCGAGTCAAGATTTTTCAGGAGCCGATGACAATCCTCTAAGAGAATGGGAGAAAAACCGTTTGAATCCGCCGAATATTGGCAAGTTCGTCAATGGGTATTCAGTATTGACAGAAAAAATGGGCGAGATTAAAATTCATCAGGATATTGTAAAGTCTGCGATTGATACGGTATCACATTTCACGATACCGATTGAACAATTAATATACATCCCGCCTACAATGAGTCCAACACCAAGTCCATCCGCATTGGAATATTATTTAGAGCATCCCAAAGAGGCAATCGACTATTACAGAAGCCATGGGATTCAAACCATGATTGCTGAAAAGAAACATATGGGGAGCCGGGCAATTCTTTTTCTATTTAAAGATACTGAAGCTGCTAAGAAGCATACAGGTTTCGAATCTTTGGGAGTTATTTATACCAGAACGGGCAGACGTTTCTTTGACGTCGCGACGGAGGAAGAACTGGTCTTGAAAATCAATCAAGATTTGCATGAAAGCGGCTATTTTGAAAAGTACGATACGGACTATGTGCTCCTTGACGCTGAAATCATGCCCTGGAACCTGAAGGCAAAAGAGCTCATCAGCAGCCAATATGCCCACGTTTCTGAAAATGCGATTCTTGATCGAACGATGCTGAAGGAAAAAATAGCGGAAGCATCTCGTGAGAACATGGAGTTAAAAGGATGGTTGGAAGAGTATGAGCAAAAACTGGAAAATGCCTATACTTTCAAAGAAGTCTTTCAAAAGTATTGCTGGGAGATTGAAGATATAAATTCTATACAAATCGCTCCATTCCACGTGCTTGCTCATAGCAATGAAACCTTTTTTGATCAGCCACATACATGGCATATGGAGATGAACAGGGAGTTTGCAATCCGATCTAGTTTATTTGTAGAAACGGAATACAAACTAATCACGAGTGAAGCAAGTGAAGAAGAGGTCATTAAATGGTGGCAGGATATCACAAGCGAAGGCCATGAAGGCATTGTAATCAAGCCGGAATTCTACATTTCAAGAAATAAAGGCAAGCTATTGCAGCCCGCCATTAAAGTAAGGGGAAGAAAGTACCTTAACATTATTTATGGAATGGACTACTTGCTACCGAAAAATCTTGAGCGGCTGAAAAGCAGGAATACAGGCAAAAAGCAAAAACTAGCGCTGAGAGAATTTTCTCTGGGAATCGAAGGCATTCAAAGATATGTAAAAGGTGAATCGATTGAGAGAGTCCATGAATGTGTTCTAGGAACATTGGCCATGGAATCGGATCCTGTGGATCCCAGATTGTGATAGGTAAGAGGAAGTATGTTTTTCAGGTTCTTCGTCACTTAAGGGGTACTTGAGTTTAAAAAGAGGGGTTGCTGCGGCAACCTTTTTCTTTTTGAACTAAAGAAGGTTAGATAGTAAAAATAGCTGGTTAAGAGGGGGGAACGGTTTTTGTTATAATAAATAATTAAAAAAACTTTTAGAAAGAAAGGTTGTATTTATGAAAAAGAAATTAATATTTATTGGAATCGGATTACTGTTAGTTTTCATTCTATTATTTAGTACATATAAATTAATGAATTCTAGAACACACCAATTATTCGGAGGGTTAACAGCAAAAGTTGAGACAAATCAAAAAGTGGTTGCTCTGACTTTTGATGATGGTCCATCGAAGAATGTAAATCAGATTCTACCACTATTAGATAAATACAATGTAAAGGCTACATTCTTCCTAATCGGTAATGAAATAGAAAGATACCCAGAGGAAGCTAAAAAAATTGTAGAAGCAGGACATCAAATTGGAAATCATACCTATTCTCACAAGCGAATGGTTTTTAAATCGTCCTCCTATATCAAAGAGGAAATCGAGAAAACGGATAAATTAATTCAAAACTTCGGATATAAGGGTGAAATTGACGTTCGACCACCCAACGGAAAAAAACTTGTAGGCTTGCCTTATTACTTAAATAAAAATGATAGGGACACTATAACCTGGAATATTGAGCCAGATAGCTATTACACTTCTGCTGCTGACAAAGTAAATTATGTGAAGGATCATATTAAACCAGGTTCGATTATCTTAATGCATCCCATGTATGATGATACTGGTAAAGAACTTCAAGCGATTGAAGGTGTATTAAAATTGTTATCAGAAGAAGGATATACATTTGTAACTGTTAATGAGCTTCAGGGTTTTTAAGTTATATAGCTATTAGTGTATTTTTTACGACCTGAATGAACCACTTCAAAAATCAGGGTTACTGCGGCAACCTTTTTGTTGTGTAACGAAAGGACCAGGTTAGTTACATTAAGAATTGGTTTCTCATTAATATTTATGGATATTCTTTCCCCTTTCCCATTTTGCCTTTCATTTGTAAGCAGGTTCGGTACGGTTTGTATTTTGTGAGATAGGATCTCTATTATTAGAGGGATTTTTTGTAGGAGGACTAATTACGACCGACTCTTTAACTGGCGATAATGAATCGGCTATTTTCTTTGAATCGACACCATAGGAAAGTTGGAAAACTTTTGGTGGAGTTAGGCGTAACATACATTGGATGGATCAAGGTGCTGCAGGTACGATTGGGTGGTTCAAAATTTATAAAGATGGTCGTGTAGTGGAAGAATAAGGGGTAAATCACGTAAAATTTGTTCTCTGGTGGGATTTTTTATTAAAAAAACATGGATAGTAATACTGAAAATAAATATATCTATATTTTTCTATAAATAACAAGAAAATACAGATATAATGGATATGGACAGCAATTTGGTATAGTGGGCAGCGGTGACTCCTTTAAGAAAGGGGGTGTCGCTGGTGATTTCTATAATGGACGGTTTGATGCTTATGATCTCATTCGCCTCTTTAATCGTCGCAGTAATCGCGGTTACATTAAAAAAGTAACCCCCTCCATACCATCCGGCCAGATGTATGTAGGAAAAGGGTTACTTTCTTGATCGAGTAGCTACTGACTTACCACAGAAAGCCGCTGCTCTTTATGCAGTTTGCTGTTCATTAAGACACTGGTTTTTACCAGTGTCTTTTTTTATATATGATAGTTATCTTTATTATATCCTCATTTTACCTATACATTCAACTAAAAAACATGGCAAATGGAGTTAGGCCTAACGGTAACGGACATGAAGTTTAATTCATTTTCATTAAATCTTGAAGTTATTTCAAAGCAGATCTTGCACAAAACGAAAGGCTTTGCCGCCGGTGCCCGTTATCCAGGCCGTATCTAGGAACTTGAAGGCTTGGTAAAATGCCCGAAGTGAAATAAAAAAAGCACTAAAGCTTTCGGATTCCAAGAGGAGCCACTTTAGGGCCATGTATAACCAGATTAGATTTTTGTTAAGTTCTTGTCAGATTCCAGTTTGTATAATTTCATTCCCTTGTACGAGGTAATCGAAGGAATCAAACAAAATAGCGCCATGGGTAAACAATAAAGTATATAGACATGTCCTCCATTTTGCAGCAAGGGGATATACGCTAAAGCCGCAAAGAGCAAAACGAAAAAAATGATTGTGAAGATCCCGAAAGATTGATGATAGAAAGCATAAATTTCACTTCTTCGTTCTTCTTGATTGTGTGAAGTCTTTGCAGCTTTGTTTGTTCGAAGGAATAGGTATAAGGAGACTAAGAGAAATAAAGCGGAAAATGGTAAAGCTAGAGCAAATAATGAAACGTCTAGAATGGAAAGATAAAAGCTAGATAAAAAGAACACCTCGGAAACACCTAATGCAAAACAATAATTGAAAATACTTATCTTATCAGGTCGTTTAAGCATGAAATCCCTCCTTCTATATATATATTATGCAACTGCTTTCATGTTCACGACTCTGTCACATTTAAAAGGAAAATAAAGTTTCATCTAGGATTCAAGAGTCTTTAAGACCGGTAAATGTATCCGTATGTGGAAAAAGGAAATGAATATCAATAAGCCCCACTGGCTAACTAGTCAGAGGGGTTATTTTTATGAGGATTTATTTAAGCTTGAAGATGTTGAATAGAGTCCGTACTTATTACGAATAGTAATAAAATATCGGGTAAAGGGGGAGAGCGCTATGACTGCACAAACGATGATGAAAGGATTTCTGCTCGTTCTTCTATTATATTTCCTGTATATAGTGGTGACGGCAGTTGTCCTTTTCTACTTCCTCAAGGAAAAAGAAGAAGATAGGCCGATTAAACATATTAGTGCATATATGGGGGAGAAGGAATCCACCGTGGATCGTGTCCTGCTTCTTGAAGATGGTTATGAATCGGGACTAGCCCGAATGCGAATGATCCAGGAAGCCCAGCATTCAATCGATATTGCCTACTACGCTTTTGGAAAAGGTAAATCAACTGAACTTATTCTTGGAGCCTTGTTCGAAGCTGCTGACCGCGGTGTCAAAGTTAGAATCCTTCTGGATGGAATTTCTCATGGACTCAGAGGTCAATTAAGCAGTGTCCGTTATGCACTGGCATCGCATGAAAACATTGAATTAAGGTACTACGAAACCTTTAAGCCATTTAAGCCCTGGACCTGGCATAACCGCCTCCATGACAAGATAATCACTACAGATGGAAAGTTAGGCATCATCGGAGGAAGGAATATCGCCGATAAGTATTTAGCAAGCAATCCGCCGCCCAAGAATTATGTCTATGACCGGGATGTACTCATTTTCAATGCTAAACAGGAGAAAGATAGTGTTATCGTTGAAATGAAGGGCTATATACATGAATTATGGACTCATCCGTATACGAGCAAAGTCTTTGCGGACCTTTCGAAAAGGCAAAAGGAAAAAGGAAAACGCGTCAGAAATACATTATTAAATCAATACAGCAAAGCTATTCAAAATAATGCCGATTTCGTTAACCCGGCCGTCGATTGGAGCCAGTCTACAACACCTACTAAAAAAGTGTCCTTCATTCATAATCCAATCGAACGTTTCAATAAACACCCTTTTGTGTGGAGATCTCTAGTGGATATTGCTGCGAACGCCAATAAGTCGGTACTTATCCAGAGTCCCTATATTGTTCCTGCGGATGCCATGAAGGAATATGTACCAAAGAATATGGATTCAAAAGCTGATTGGACCATACTTACCAACTCGGTGACATCAACCCCGAATGTGATAGCTTTTTCCAGTTACTTGGCACTTAGGGATAGTATCGTTGAGTCAGGAGCAAGGCTTTATGAATATTCAAAGCTTTATTCATTGCATGGTAAATCGGCTGTTTATGATCAGCGATTAAGTGCAGTTGGTTCCTTCAATCTGGATTCGCGATCTGCCTTTTTAAATACAGAATCGATAGTGATAATCGATGGTGAAGAATTTGCAGCGCAATTGATAGGGGCCATCGAGTCGAAAATCTCAGATAGTACACTCGTCGCGGACAATAAAAGATATATAGAACCACCTGAAGATCAGAAAAAGGAAGAATCTTTCTTTAAAGCGACCTTTTTAAATGCCCTTTCGAAAATAACGGTATATTGGAAAAGGTTCATTTGAATGATGACGAAAAGACAGCAATCCAGTGATTGTTTTCTTTTTGTTTGGAGAAATAGTATACCAAGCTTGATGGAACGAAGACACTGGATAAAGGTAGGTTGGAGAAAGATCAAGCCTTTTTTAACGTTGGGAAAGCTGAGAAAATAGATATAAAACACAAACCCCAACAGCACATTTGAAATAAAGTTGTACCGGTTATAAAAAAGTTTGATCATTTTCTGCCTTTATTTAATACTTTGGTCAAGTCAAACACCCTACAAGTAATCCAGACTATTAAGAATTAGGATGATTCCAACAATACACATTATCCAAGAAAAAGCCGATCCTGTATTATTGGCTATTTTCACCCGAAGTTTCTTAAGAGGTTTTTGCATCCTCCGACCAAACAGGAGATAAAAGAGAAACAGCAAAGAGGGAAGGCATCACCATGATAAAATTGTATCCAGCTAAAATAGAAGACCATTCCATCCATGATAGATTAGAAGTAGTCATTATGCCGATTGCTGCAAAATAAGGAAATGCTGTACCTACTTCAATTAATGAAGTAGTGAATCCCAGAGCCACAATTGAAAGAATGCTTTTTGATTTTGGAGAAGGCAGGTCTGAATTTTTCTTTGTTGGAACATAAAAACTTGCGATGAACAAAATTGCTCCAATAATAAAGACTGTCCAGCTTACGATTCGATTTTGAAATATGCCAGAAATAATCTCAAGCAAAAAAACTAATCCTAACATGAGTGAAACCCCAACAGTAAAATAAAATCCTGCTACCGTCAATAAATAAACCAATAAACGTTGGGTAAGTTTCTCTTTATCTGTTAAAAGTAGATACACCGTTACCCCTAATGTGGCAGGGCTTAGCGTATCCAGTAAAGCCAAACCTCCTATCAGGAAAAGTAGTTCTGTACTCACCATTCTTTCCCCCCTATTCCGGTTGAGGATTATTCTTTTCAGCCATAAAAAATACATATGCCTGATTCATAAACTCAAGCACATCCTGATCAATCGGATATAATCCCAGTTTCTCTGACTGCTTTTCCGACATCCTTATTTCCCACAGCTTATCTAAAAATTCATTCTCACCATCAAATTCCTCTAAACGCTTTTCATCCATTCTTCTAATGATATTTTGAACTTTGGTTGCTTTGGGACCGTCCTTTATATAACACTTTAACTGACCTATCAGAGCAATCCATTCTAGTGAATCAGAACTGTCACTTGTCATATTGGGCACCTTTTTCCATAGCTTTATTTCTCTTTCTTTAAATACAGATTCGCGATAATCCTGCTGTATTTCTTTATCTTTACTGGATAATACCATGATCTTCTGAATCGCAATCCAGTTTTCTTCTCCTTCTATAGCAATTCCATGTATCAATTCCCGTAACGACTGCTCTATTTTCTTTAAGTTTTCCTGCTCTTTTATTACAAAAGATAATTGACTCTTTAAACTATCCGACCAATTCCACTCACTGGAAGCGAGCATATCCTTAATCTCATTTAAGCGAAATCCAATCTTTTTTAAAAATTGAATCTGCTGTAGTTTTTTTATTTCTTTATTCGTATATAAACGATGACCACCTTCTGTTTTGGATGTTGGTTTTAATAATCCGATTTTATCGTAGTGACGCAGTGTTCTTACTGTAACACCTGTCAGCTCTCCAACTTTGTTAATATGTATCAACTGATAAACCTACCTTCCTGTACGTTAAAACCTTATCGTTAACAACTGTTTATTAATTCCACTTTTATTCTTCTTTACGAAAAAAAGTTTTAAGTAAGTACCCTGCTCCCAATCCAATCAGTACACCAGGAAATGCATTATCCAGAGTCAGTCCAACACCAGCACCTATAATGACACATCCATAAATAATAATATCTCCCTGTTTCATCTAACCCCCCCC
>NZ_JBFUIB010000025.1:0-33247 GCF_056402095.1 Peribacillus sp. P4_C12 | reverse complement strand
GTGAAGATATCCCCATCTACTTTAATCGTAGATGGGGATATCTTCACAGCGAAAATCGATACAGAGGTGTATCCTATTTTCCCAAAAGGAAAGTGGGAACTATCCATCATGGTTGTCCACGAAAATGATGAGTATTTTTATCCTTGCTATGTTAAAGATTTACGTGAAAAGAATGAGATATTTGAATTCCATGTTCCGCGGTATAAGGATGCTGTCCGAGTTAAAGTGGAGTCAAGTAATGGAAAGGTCTCAGCAAAGACGTCTCTAATCCATCTTGTAGCACATAGCGTTTCAGCTGATTTCGGCGAGGATGAGGTGAAATTATCACTAGGGTTTCCCCTACCTCCATTGATGGAACTATTAAATGGGAAGGAAGACGAGCTGTATATCCGGTTAAGAGAAAGGGATTCGAATGAATTCATTAATATCCCTGTCGAATTATCCAAGGATAACAATATTGCGTTCATACATGCTTCTGTTGATTACAAGCAGTTCCTGACAGGTTCACTTGAATGGTCTAAAAAATGGGATGGATATCTCAGCAGTAAAGTGAAAGAATCGTCTTTTTTTAATATTCGCATCAAGGTGAATGAGGATGAGACGGTAGTAGATTTGGAAGGACAATACAAAACCCACCATATAGATGAATATTATTTTGGAGAATTCCATACGACTATATATAGTAATCTTTCCTTTAAGTTTGCCAAAATGCCTTTTTACCGGGATGCTTCTTCTTATCATATAGAAAATAATGACCTCGTTATACAGGGGAATGCACTTTTTGAAATCCCGAATAGTAAGGAAACGTTTGATATGAACATTCTCCTTGTGAATCGGACGTCTGAAGAATCGACTGAACTGCCGATAGAGTTGATTGGCACTGAAGATCCAGATAATAATGGGTTTATAACCAGGATTCCGATTCCGGAATTAGGAAAGCTGATTACCGAATTCAAGGAAATCATTGATGTATTCTTTATCTTGAAAGGTGACAATTTTTACCGAAAAGTTAAGCTTGGTTTAAAAGAGTTTGATTACTTCAAAGATGATGTATTGCTAAGCTTTGAAGGAACGATGAATGATGACAAAGTGGCTGAGTATCATTTAACGACTACTCCTAAAGGAAACTTGAAAGTGGAGAGCTTTATCTATGAAAAGGATATATACAACGAGATTCAAGATTTCAAATTGAAGGAAACGGACGATGACATCTGGATTGTCGGGGAACGACCTGATACAGCTCAAGATAATGGGTATCAATTCTTTAGATTTGTGAGAGACAATTATCCTGATATTGAAATTTATTATGCTATTGACCCGAAAGCAAGAGATAAGGAACGGCTGGATAAATTAGATCATGTTCTTGATATCGGAAGCCGTAAGCATATTGAAAAAAGCTTAAGGGCTTCAAAGTTAATTGGGACACATGACCTTGAGTATTTCCTACCTTTTAAAGGAATAAAGGTGAAGAATTATCAAAAGGCACATAAGGTATTTCTTCAGCATGGTGTATTGGGCAGAAAGAACGTGGAGTACCATAAAGTCTTTTATAAATATCCATTTGATCTATTTATTGTTTCTTCCAAACATGAAAAGAAAATGGTTGAAAAAGAATTTGGTTACTTAGATGATGAAGTTGTTGTGACGGGGTTGGCTCGGTTTGATAAGCTGCAGGAAAATCATCATCCTAAAAGGGAAATACTCTTGATTCCGACATGGCGTGAATGGATCACCAATGAAGAGAAGTTGTTGAATTCCTTATATTATGAAAAATATATAGGCTTTTTACAATCCGATAAATTGCAAGGGATGCTGGAAGAATATGATTTAAAGCTTAATTTCTATCCACATTATCGGATGCAGGAATATATGGCTGAAAACGTGAAATTTCGTACTTCGAGGATTGAATTGGTTGAATTGGGAACAAGGACCGTGCAGGATTTATTGAAGGATAACAGTATAATGATTACGGATTTCTCTTCGGTTTCATTCGACTTTACCTTACTGGGAAAACCGGTTATCTATTATCATTTTGATCAAGATGTATTCTTTGCGAATGGTATTTTAAGGCCGATAGAAGAGACTTTCCTAGGAGACATTGTTTATACCGAGGATGACTTGTTTATTAAGCTAGAAGAGGTCATTAGACAAGGAATGAAGGAACGGAATGATGTAGCATTAAGGAAAGAGTTAATTTTCACTTACATTGATACCAATAATAATGAAAGAATCTTGAAAAATATTATGGAAGCACCAATTAAAAGGGTAGAGAGTCAACTACCTGGTGAGTAAAAGGAAACCCCACTTCATCTCTAAGGATGAGTGGGGGGTTCTTTTTTTCTAAATGTTATTGTGATTGAACGGCTTCAGTTTGATTAGAGACTTCTTTAGGACCCAGATTTAAGTGGGATTGAAGTAGTAGCTTAGTATTTGCTACTGATGTTTCGTTCAATTGATAGTAATAGGTTCCGCTAATTGTGGAATCTTGACCTTCAAGTTTAACAGTTTCGAGATCCAGACCGTTGTCAGATGTTACATATTTTATGAAACCTTTAATTTGTGAGAATTGGAGATTCGTTGTCATATTCTCGCCAACAGCTTCCATAACTCCTGTATACTTCGTTAATGCTCCAACAGAGGTTGCCTTGGTCATGATGGCTTTCAGAACTTCCTGTTGTCGCTCACCACGTTGGATATCACTGTCCTTTTTACGAGTCCGTGCAAAGGCTAATGCTTCTTCACCATTAACAGTTTGTAATCCTTCTTCGAGATGAATGGCATTCTTCTTGTCATGCGAATCCATTTCGTTCATTTCATAAGGTACATCAACTTCAATTCCATCTAATGAGTCCACCACGTCGATGAAAGCATTAAAGTTCATCCGGACATAATAATCAACAGGGATATCGAATAATTCTTCCACAGTATCCATTGTTGCTTTTGGTCCACCAGCTGCATGAGCTGAGTTGATTTTCGTCGTTACGCCCTTGGCTGGCACGTACACATAGGAGTCACGTGGAATGCTTAATAGTTTAATAGATTTTTGATCTTTGTTGAATGTAGCCAGCATTAAAGCATCCGAGCGTGAATTTCCTTTATAGTTGCGTTCATCGCTGTCATCAATCCCTATGAAAAGAATTGAGAAATTATCCTTGAGTGGGTCAACCGTTTCACTCCGCTTGGCTGAGGCCTCGACAGGATCGTAAGAATCATTAAATACATTTTGGGCTTTCATATATAGAGTTGCAGCATACGTAGAAGCTCCTAGACCAAGTACCAACAGGGGGACTAGAAATAACCAAAGCCTCTTTCGCCTTTTTTTCTTTGTTTTTTTAATTTTATAAACACGCCTAGTATTAGACATCTTTTTCTTCTCCTTTTAAATAGCAGACATAAATCGCCATTTTTCGAATCCTTCAGTATATATTTCGTCATATATTAATACTAATTTTACAATGATTTAATAATTTCGTAAAATAAATATTTCTTTTCAATTATATTACAGCAAAAAAAAGGAAAAATATGCAGGAGAAAATTAAACGAGAGCCTGTTCTAAATAAATCATTTCGCCCTCAGTGATACGACCTTGACCGTTTGTCAGCTCTGTCATCCAGTTGGTATATGCCTGTTTTTGGGCTTCCTCTACATATACCAGAAGATTGACTTGTTCAAGGTATTGAATTTCCTTTATTTGATAAATCGATGATCGTAATTCGTTTTCCAATTTTCCGAGCCAGGTATAGTCGACATTTGTTGAAATTACGCGCATTAATTTTCTATTAACTACACCCGTGGTATTAATTCCTTCTGAAGTCGCTTTACTATAAGCACGAATCAGGCCGCCTGCACCAAGTTTGATGCCGCCAAAATATCGTGTAACCACAACAGCCGTATCTTTTAGGTCTTTTTTCTTAAGAACCTCAAGAATAGGGACGCCTGCCGTACCGCTTGGCTCTCCATCATCAAGGGCTTTTTGAATTTGATTTTGTTCTCCAATCATATAGGCTGAACAATTATGAGTAGCATCTTTATGCTTTTTCTTAATTTCTTGAATAAAGGCCTGGGCTACTTCTTCTGATTCCACTCGGGCGATGTGGGCAATAAATCGAGATTTCTCAATCACGATTTCATGTTCACCACGTCCTTTTACCGTTAAATAATGAGGGAGCATTACTATTCCACCTTCGCTCTCGCTATTAGTTGATTCATTATAAGGCTTTGCGCAAAAAGTGGCAATGAAGATTATTTTTTATTCCGTATAGTGTAAAGAAACTTTAATATAAGAAAAAGTTGTACGTGTTATAATTAATTCTACTGCCAGCTAATGTTTATTAGATGGTCATATATGCTTAAAAGAATATCATTGTAGGAAAAACAATGAGTTTTGTACCATAAACCTGGCTTGTCCATATCGTGTCAGCTCATTTCAAGGATTTTGCCATTTAATAAATGTATCTGTTTCGTATAATAATCAATGGAGTGGAATATTCCATTTGATTGATAAGGATAATTCGAATTAGGATAATAGAAACAACCTTTTAATAGGTGGTCTAACGTGATATCCATAAAAGCTAGGAATATGAAATGTATACTAAATATGTATATTTTGTGAAAATCCTACAATGAAATTGACGTATTTTTCTTCTTTTTTTGGTACAATATGTTCATGAAGGTTACTTCATTGCAAGTTTCCTGATAATTAACCATTCATGAAAAAGGAAAAAGAGCTTTTTTCCATATACATAGTCTATAAGACAACAAATTGTTTAAGTCTGTTGATTTAAGTGGAGGGATCTTAATGTCCATAAAAAAGGTTGATGCTAAAGCATTGGACAAGATCTTAGAAACAATGGTATGCACTGTTAGTGAAAGTAAGGATGAAGTCTTTGATATTGGAGAGCAATGTCGCAAAGACTTTGAGTCATTAACAAAAGAGCTTGATGATGTGAAAATCAGAGTTGCCATTGTGATAACCGACAGCGATGCACTGGATTCAAAAGCCAGATTTGCTCGAAAAAGGCTTTCCGAAGTCAGTATGCACTTCAACCATTTTTCTGAAGAACAGGTTCGCGATGCTTATGAGAGGGCACATAAGCTGCAAGTCGATTTACAAATAAATCGCCAGTTAGAGAAAGAGCTTCGTAATCGACGGGATGAACTTGAGCTTAGATTAAGGGGATTACAGCAGACGATTGATAAAGCTGTACATCTCGTCTCGCAAATCTCTGTTGTACAAAACTATTTGACACAGGACTTGAAATTTGTGGGAGAAGCTCTACAAGAAGCGAAACGTAAGCAGGACTTCGGCTTGAAAATAATAGAAGCTCAGGAGCAGGAACGTAAAAAACTCTCACGGGAAATCCATGATGGCCCCGCGCAAATGCTTGCTAATGTCATGATGCGTTCGGATTTGATAGAACGTGTACAACGAGAGAGAGGTCCTGATGAAGCTCTTGTGGAAATCCGTAGCTTAAAAGTCATGGTACGGAATGCGTTATATGAAGTGCGTAGAATCATCTATGATCTGCGCCCTATGGCCCTTGACGATCTAGGCCTTGTTCCTACCCTCAGAAAGTATCTACAAACGACCGAAGACTATAATACTGGTGTGCATTTGAATTTCGTTAACCTCGGCCAGGTCAAAAGGCTTCCCTCTGATATGGAGGTTGCTTTATTTAGGCTGGTCCAAGAGGCTGTACAGAATTCACTGAAACATGCAGAGCCAAAGCAAGTTCAAGTTAAACTTTCCATTTCTAAAGAGATGGTTACGGTTGTCGTCAAAGATGATGGAAAAGGGTTTGATTCTTCCATTCAAAAAGAGGGTTCTTTTGGCTTAGTAGGCATGAGGGAAAGAGTCGAACTGCTTGAAGGTGAAATGACGATTGATTCACAACCAGGGTCAGGCACTTTGGTGTTTATACAAATTCCCTATCATTTATAAATTTTAGAGAATAGGCATTTAAATAGAAATTAGGAGGAAGAAGCCGTTGAAGACTAGTATCATCATTATAGATGACCATCAGCTTTTCCGTGAAGGTGTTAAGCGTATATTAGATTTTGAATCATCCTTTGATGTTGTTGCCGAAGGCGATGACGGAAGCGAGGCTATGGATCTTGTTGAAACACACAAACCAGATGTTGTTATCATGGATATCAACATGCCGAATATGAACGGTGTCGAAGCGACTAAAATGCTTATAAACCGTTACCCTGAAACGAAAGTCATCATTTTATCGATTCATGATGATGAAAACTATGTACAGCATGCATTGAAAACAGGAGCACAAGGTTACCTGTTGAAAGAAATGGACGCAGATGCGCTAATTGATGCTGTTCGTGTAGTCGCAGAAGGTRGCTCATACCTTCATCCAAAGGTGACACATAATTTAGTCAAAGAATATCGCCGTTTAGCTGCTGAAGAGGGTGCTGATCGTGATTCAGTACATGCTGTAGAGATCAGAAGACCGCTTCACCTATTGACTCGACGCGAGTGTGAAGTTCTTCAACTTTTAGCAGACGGAAAAAGCAACCGTGCCATCGGCGAAACTTTATATATCAGTGAAAAAACAGTAAAAAACCATGTGAGTAACATTCTTCAAAAAATGAATGTAAACGACCGTACCCAAGCTGTTGTTTTAGCTATTAAAAACGGMTGGGTAGAAGTGAAATAATTTTAACTTATGATAAGTCCGGCTCTTCAGTTTTCGCAATGCGTACTGAAGAGCCGGACTTTTTTTGTCAAATGCCGAACTCGGCATAAATCTATTCACCTACTTAATTTTTACATATTTATGGTAAAAAAAAGAGAAGCTACTTAATGCAAGTTAAGGCATTTTCAGATAGAATGGTGTATAAGATATTTAGAGTAATTTTATAAGGATGGTACTCACTATGAAAACCGCAGTCGTAACAGATAGCACTGCATATATACCTAAGGATATGCGTGATCGTTTACATATACATATGATGCCGCTTAATGTCATTTTTTCCAACGAAGCCTACCGGGAAGAAATCGATATTGCTGCAGATGAGTTTTATGAAGAAGTAAAAAGGCAAGCGAAGCTACCGACCACGTCACAACCGCCAATCGGTCAGTTTGTTGAGAAGTTTGAAGAGCTGCAAAAAGAATATGATGATGTTATTTCAATTCATTTATCGAGTGGTATCAGTGGTACGTATCAAGGTGCGGTTTCAGCAGGTGAAATGGTAGAGGGAGTTCAGGTCCACGCCTTTGATTCTGAAATCAGCTGTAGAGTCCAGGGATTTTATGTTCTCGAAGCGGCTCAGATGGCACTTGACGGCAAGGACGCAGAAGAGATTATGGCCAGGCTCGAAGAAATGAAACTTTCCGTCCGGGCATATTTCATGGCAGATGACTTATCCCATCTGCAGCGTGGGGGGCGGCTAAGCAGTGCCCAGGCCTTGATAGGGAGTTTGCTACAAGTAAAGCCTGTTCTCCATTTTGTTGACAAAGTCATTGTCCCGTTCGAAAAAATCCGTACTAGAAAAAAGGCGATGAAACGGATTGCTGATTTACTTGGAGAAGACGCGGCAAACGGTGAAAACTATAAAGCGGTCATTATTCATGCTAAGCGTGAAGCTGAAGCTAAAGACTGGAAAACGGAACTTGAAGCGCGTTTCCCAAATGTCGAGTTTGACATCAGCTACTTCGGTCCTGTGATCGGAACGCATCTGGGCGAAGGCTCGATGGGGATGGGCTGGTATAAAGTATAAACAGAGGAACGTCTTTCCTTGAAAAGGAGGAGGCGTTTTTTTATGGATGTAAGAGGGATTCTAATGTGAAAAGCGAATTCTATTTACGAGTGTAAAATTCTATTCTAAGAAAGAAGGTTATAGTTTGGAAACTACGATTAGTTCTCCCCCTTTTTCCCCAGAACTTCAGAATCACCTCACAGGAAGGTTGTTATTGGCCTCCGAAATTCCTTTTTCCCCGGCAATCATTTCCGACCAAATAAAGCACGGCTATGTCTCTGTGACTTCCGGCGTGAAATGCGTGAATGGTCAGTACAATTGTGTACGATGCGGTAACCAAAATTCTGCTTTGTTTTATACGTTTCCGTGTAAGATTTGCAATCAAGATTGTACTTACTGCCGGGCCTGTATCATGATGGGGCGGGTCAGTGAATGTGCAAAATTATACGGCTGGATTGGTCCTGATTTGAAGTTTGCGGTTCCTGACAAAGTAATGAGCTGGGATGGAACTCTAACTCCAGGTCAGCAAACGGCCTCGGACTGTGTCGTTGAGGCTGTAAAAAGAAAAGGTGAATTACTGGTTTGGGCCGTATGCGGAGCTGGTAAAACGGAAGTCCTATTTGCTGGCATTGAGGCGGGCTTGCTTGCCGGAAAACGAATCTGTATGGCAACACCTCGGACCGATGTCGTTCTCGAACTGTCACCCCGGTTAAAAAGAGCCTTTCCAGCCATTGAGGTATCCTCTCTGTATGGAGGCAGCGAAGACCGAAGCAAAGCTTCGCCGCTAACCGTTTCCACCACACATCAGCTTTTTCGTTTTTCTGAAGCCTTCGATGTAGTCATCATTGATGAAGTCGATGCGTTTCCCTACTCTATTGATGATTCTCTACATTATGCGGTTAATAAATCCAAAAAGCCCTCTGCTACAACTATCTACTTAACTGCCACTCCTTCTAAACAGATGCAACGATCTTACCGTAGCGGGAAACTGCAAGCCGTGACAATCCCTGCCCGTTACCATCATAAGCCGATCCCTGTTCCTGAAATGAAATGGAGCGGCAATTGGCAAAAACAATATCTCCAAAAAAAGATTCCTCCTGTGATTGCCAGTTGGGTAAGCGAACGTCTTCAGCAGAAGATTCCTCTATTATTATTTTTTCCGAGCATTCAAGTGATGGAACAGGTAATTCCGTTGTTTCAAACACTATCCCCTAAATTGGAGACCGTTCACTCACAGCACCCTGAACGAAAAGAAAGAGTACAGGCATTACGGAATGGCGAGGTCCCTGGATTATTGACCACGACGATTTTAGAACGCGGGGTGACAATTGAACGACTAGATGTAGCCGTGATTGGTGCTGAACATGAGGTCTTTTCTGAGAGTGCTCTCGTTCAGATTGCTGGCCGCGTCGGCAGAAGCTTTACGTATCCTACGGGAACTATCACTTTTTTTCATTACGGAAAAAGCAAAGCTATGGTCGAGGCGATCTACCATATACAAATGATGAATAAAGAGGCCTGGAAAAGAGGACTGCTGGATGGCTAGATGCTTATTTTGTGTAGAAGAAATGAAAGTAGTATTGACGTGGAGAAGTCTATTACTAAAGAAAGAGGCAATGACAATCTGTGAAAGATGTGAAGGGAAACTTAAAAAGTTAGCAGGTGAGACATGCTCGATTTGCTCTCGAGAGCTTGATAAGAATTACCGCATCGAGGATCTTTGTTTGGATTGTGTGAGATGGGAAAAAGATAAGAAATGGAGCGGGTATTTGTCCATAAACATATCGCTTTTTCATTATAATGAATTCCTGAAAGACATGATTGCGAAATATAAGTACCGAGGAGATTATGCACTGGCTGAGGCCTTCGTTCCATTTTTAAAAGACAAACTAAAAGACATGAATTTTGACTTGGTAACGTTCATTCCTCTTAGTAATGAACGTCTGATGGAGAGGGGTTTCAATCAGGCACAGGCTTTGACAGATCTGCTAGGCCTTAACACGGTTGAGCTATTAACGCGCCTTCATACGGAAAAACAATCGAAAAAGTCACGGGAGGAGCGGATATCATTGCCACAAGTTTTTCAGGTCACCAAACCGGATTTATTAAAGCAAAAATCAATCTTAATCGTGGATGACATTTACACAACAGGCTCAACACTCCGGCATGCGGCTAAGGCTTTGAAAACTGCTGGTGCCACAGAAGTTTCATCAATCACTCTGGCTAGGTAAAACCGAATATTTTTTATAAACCTTCTAAAGTATCGGTGTTAATATTCGATATATACAGTACTGAAGAACAATCATTGTGATAGTAAAGGAGGGGTCCTCAATGGATTTGTTCAACTGTCAAAACTGTAATTCGTTATTTGTTAAAACAAAATTTCGTAATGTTTGCGATGCTTGCTATAAAGAAGAAGAAGCTAAATTTGATGAAGTGTATGCCTACATTCGCAAGAAAAGTAATCGAACGGCGTTAATGATGCAAGTGGTTGAGGCCACAGGTGTGGAAGAAGATTTGATTATTAAATTTGTAAAAACAGGAAAACTGAGAATTTCCCAATTTCCTAACCTAGGCATTCCTTGTGAAATGCGGGACCAACATTCAAAGTGGGAGATTATGTAGCAAATGCAGCGATTCCCTTCGCTCTGAATTGCAGACTTTTGAAGATGAAGAAAAGTGCCTAACTAAAATACAAGAACGAAATAAAAAAAATACGTATTATATTAAAGATAATCACGAAGGATAATCCTTGGCTTCCTGATTGGTATTTTGTTAGAATATTCGGTATTGAGAACAAAATTCGACAATGGTTGTCGAAGGAAAGATTACAGGAAACCATAAAAAAAAATAAGTCCTTGTCGATAATAATGATAGGGAGAATAATCACAGCCAAGAGTCATTCTTATGGTCTGTAAAGGAATCGAAATATGAGGTCATATACAAGATTAGATAAAGAAAATCGGCCGAAGGGGAGGATCTGGAATATGAAAATCAATAACGTCGGTATGACAGGGATTAACCCGTATAATCTTCAAGCCAATAAAGCGGGAAATGTTAAAGAATCTAAGGGCAATGCCTCAGATAAAGTTGAAATTTCTTCAGCGGCAAAAGAAATGCAGCAATTATCTCCAATTCCTGCTGCAAGACAAGCAAAAGTGGACGAACTGAAAATCCAAGTGGAAAATGGAAATTATAAATTGAATTCACAGGCGACAGCAAAAGGCCTTATTGATTTTTATCGAAAATAAATTATTAATAAACGTTTGATTATGTGAACGGAAATATATTTCACCCATCATCCATGAGCAGAGGAGGGAGCAAGAATGTCTGCACGAAACATCATCGAATCGCTTGAAAAATTGATCAAGCTTCATAGAAGCTTCAATCAATTAGCCTTAAGAAAAACAACCATTTTAAAAGCTAGCGACACTGAGGCAATTACCGCTCTGCTGATCGAAGAACAAAAGCATATTAAAGCAATCAGTCAAACGGATAAAGAAAGAGAAGCAGCAGTCGAGGGATTTTTTACAGCAAAAGGAGCAGTGAGACAGACTGCTTCCATCGACACCGTAATGGAATTAACAGAACCAATTGAAACGGCTGCACTAAAACGACTAAAAAAAGAGCTAATCGATGAAGTAGCTAAGCTGAAAGAGCGGAACATTTTAAATCAGCAATTAATCTACCAGTCACTTCAATTCATTAATGTCTCTTTAGATATGCTGAGACCGCAAAGCCAGGATATGAACTACGGGAAGTCCGTTAAAAAGCCAACAAAAAGCGGTATAGGCATATTTGATTCGAAAGCATAAGAAACAGAAAAGAGATGGAGGTTTGAGCAAATGATTTCAACCTTTATGGGGCTTGAAACAGCTAAACGTGGATTATCGACCTCACAAGGAGCCTTGTATACTACAGGAAATAACGTTGCCAATGCCAATACATTAGGATATTCAAGGCAGCGTGTTAACTTGGTACAGACATCTGGGTTTCCTACCGTCGGATTAAACAGCCCTCGTATAGCAGGTCAACTCGGGACAGGGGTGGCTGCAGAAACTGTACAGCGAATCCGAGACAGCTTTTTGGACTCACAATACAGGACTCAAAGTAATAAAATCGGTTTTTACGGGGCGATGAGCGAATCATTGTCTAAAATGGAAGGCATCATGAATGAACCAACCGACAGCGGGTTAGCTGCAATGATGGAAAAATTCCGGAATTCTCTGCAGGGGTTAACGGCCAACACGGAAAACTCAGGGGCTCGTGAGGTTGTTGCCTCAACAGGCGTTATGGTCGCGGATACCCTTAACTACTACTACAATTCGCTAAAAAGCGTTCAAACGGATATCGGAAATCAAATTAACGTTAAAGCGAACGAAATCAATCTGCTTATTAGCAGTATTGATCAACTTAACCAGCAAATTAGTAAAGTAGAGCCGCATGGGATTATCCCGAATGAACTTTACGATAAACGTGATTTACTTGTAGACAGCCTCTCTCAGCTTGTTAGTATAAACGTAAAAAACGTCATTCCAACTGATTATGGCAAAGCTAGTGATGTAGCAACAGGACTATACAATATTGAACTAATGCAAGAAGACGGTTCTTCTTATGTGCCACCTATCAATCTAGTAAGTGTTAACCAAACTGGAATGCTTGGAACTTCAAAAGTTGAAGTTAGCTATGATAAATCGACAGGTATGGTAGATGGAGTGAAATTTGGTTCGAAAACATTAACGGAGTACAAGTCTTCAGGAGAGCTATCCGGGTTGATTAACAGTTTTGGCTATAAAAAGAGTGATGGTACAATCGGAGGAACCTATCCTGATATGCTGCAGAAGCTGGATAATATGGCAACGGCTTTTGTGAATGAGTTTAATGCTATTCATAAGCAGGGGTATGCGTTAGGAGCTAGTGAAACATCAACATTAAACTTTTTTGAAATTGAACCAGGTAAGAGTGCTGCTGAAAGCATCAAGGTGAATAGTGAGATATTGAAGGACCCTTCATTAATCGCCGCAGGTGGTAATAGTGGAGGAGCTTCTGGGGATAATGAAAATGCTAAACTCTTAGCTGATTTGAAAAAGAAAGCTTTTAGTGATTACTCAACTAAAGACCAAAATTCTAAGGAGTTAACTGGGACCTTTGACACCTATTATTCCGGGATTATTGGGAAATTGGGTGTTGATTCACAAAGTGCTCAAAAGAATCTTTCCAACTCTGTAGTGCTTGCTACATCCGTTAACCAAAATAGAGACTCTGTCAGTTCTGTATCCTTAGATGAAGAGATGACAGATATGATTAGGTTCCAGCAAGCTTACAATGCTTCTGCAAGAATGATGACGATGATGGATGAAATGCTCGATAAAATCATTAACKGAATGGGTACGGTAGGCCGATAATAGGAGTGAGAAAATATGCGTGTGACGCAATCCATGCTAACTAATAATATGTTAAGTAATTTAAGCAGAAGTTACGAAAAAATGGGCAAGTTGCAGGAACAAGTCTCTTCTCAAAAAAAACTCTCTAAACCATCCGATAATCCCGTTGCTGCAATGATGGGAATGGGGTACCGGATCAATCTCAATCAAATCCAGCAGTATACAAGTAACATCTCGGAGGCAACTAACTGGATTGATAGTACAGATGATGCCATTAGTGAAGCAGTTTCCGTTCTGCAAAGGATTCGTGAGTTAACCGTTCAAGGTAGTAATGGAACCTATGATGGAGAACAGTTTGAAAGTGTATCAGAAGAAATTAAGCAATTAAAAGAACATCTCGTAAGTATAGGTGATACCCAGATTGGTGGGAAGTATATTTTTAACGGTCAGAATACGAATGTGAAACCATCTTCCGTTAAAGATGGTGATGGGAATATATTGTACGGCACAGGAGCTATTAATCTTGAAGTATTTTCTGGGATTACTATTCAGATTAATACAGACGGATCCAAGCTTTTTGGGAATGCGCTTGCTATTGGCGGCAGCATTGATCAAACGATCGATGCACTTGAAAACGGCGGTGACGTGAGTAGCACACTGGAAGGAATTGACGAAACTATCAATACATTCTTAGCTATGCAAGCTCAGGTTGGTGCTAAGCAGAATCGAATTGAATTGATGACGGACCGCCTAAAGCAGCAGGAAGTTTTTGCTACAGAAATCCTTTCGAAAAACGAGGATGTCGATATCGAAAAGGCGATAATGGATTTAACGACCCAGGAAAGTATTCATAGTGCTGCATTAAGTGTTGGAGCAAGAATCATCCAACCGAGTTTACTAGATTTTCTTCGCTAAGCTATTCCTATATGGATAGCTTTTTTTCATAAGAAGAGGAGTGATAAGGATGCAAATGCCACAAATACAATTGCAGTCTTCCTCAATGAAGGTTGGATTGAATATAGACCAACCTGTACAGGAAATTCAGCAGAAGGCAGCGGACCAATCAATTGAACAGCCGAGAGCAATCTTAGAAATTCAGACAACCCCAGGGCAGCTAACGATTGATCAAACAAAAGCGAGAGAAGATATGGATTTGAAAAGCCTATCCAAGCGAGTTGAGGAATTTGCACAGCAGGGCTATCAGGATTGGCTGGCAGGTATGGCAAGAAGGTCACAGCAGGGTACGGAGTTGAGACATATTGAAAACGGAGGTAATACAATCGCGGTTCAGGCGAAGCGAAACAGCAAGGGGCCAGAAAAGCAATTTAATCTCGGCTGGATTCCCTCTCATTTCAGTGTTCAGCTGGACTATCAACCGGCTCAGGTAGAAATTGAAGCAACCCCTCAAAAACCGATCATCGATGTGCAGGTTAATAAGCCAAACCATACATACATCCCAGGTAATGTAGAAGTGGAAGTTTTACAAGAAAATTCGCTGGATATAGATTTCATTAATTTGTTTCCAGATGAGATAGGTGAGTGAAGACATATATGAATAGACAAACAAAATTTCATGGCGAAATAGAGATAGCACAAGAAAACATTTATACATTTGAAAGCGGGATACCAGGGTTTTTAGACGAAAAACAGTTTTGTTTGCTAGCTTTGGAGGAAACACCATTTGTCGTTCTGCAATCTATAACAACAAAAGAGGTTGCTTTTATCATGTTGAACCCATTTGATATTTTTCATGATTATGAAGTGAAGCTTACTGATGAGGTACTATCTACTTTGCAAATTGAAGCAGAAAAGGAAGTCATTACGTTCGTCATTTTAACAATCCACGAACCTTTCAAGAAAACGACCGCTAATCTTCAAGCTCCTATCATTTTAAATATCTCTAAAAAAACAGGAAAGCAGTTTATCATGAATGGAAGTGGTTACATGACTAAGCATCTTCTTAATGAACCTTCAGTAGAACAGGAGGAAAAATAGTGCTTGTTCTAACTAGAAAATCTAATGAATCGATCATGATAGGTAATGATATTGAAATTACGGTCTTAGCTATAGAAGGCGAACAGATCAAACTTGGTATCAATGCTCCAAAAAATGTGGAGATTCATCGAAAAGAAATCTATCTATCTATTCAGCAAGAAAATAATGAAGCTACTAAAACAGAAACCAGTATTCTGGAAAATTTATATGAACATTTCAAGAAAAAATCTTAAAATCTCTAAATATGTTTCTACGCACGTCGATATTATATATACAACGATAAGTAGTGAAATAGACGGAAGTCTTATTCACTATTCATCGTAAAAAACCACATGGATGTGGGAATTTAAAACTCAAGGAGGAAACAAAAATGATTATTAATCACAATATCGCAGCTCTAAACACACACAGTCAATTATCAAGTGCAACAAATGCACAATCTAAATCAATGGAGAAACTTGCTTCAGGTCTTCGCATCAACCGTGCAGGTGACGACGCAGCAGGTCTTGCTATTTCTGAAAAAATGCGTGGACAAATTCGTGGTCTTGATCAAGCTTCTCGTAACGCTCAAGATGGTATCTCTTTAATTCAAACAGCTGAGGGAGGACTTAATGAAGTACATTCTATCCTTCAACGTCAGCGTGAATTAGCAGTTCAAGCATCAAATGACACAAATGTAGATGCAGATCGTAAAGCTTTACAAGATGAATTTGCACAACTTTCTTCAGAAATAGAGCGTATTAAAGACAATACGACTTTCAACACAAAAAAATTGCTGGACGGTTCAGACGCAAACGGTAAAATTCAAGTTGGCGCTGATGCAGGTCAAACAATTGACATTGATCTAACTACTGTAGGTGTTGATTTATCTGCTGCTCACACTGCTGTTGCTGCATTAGATATATCAACTCAAGCAGGTGCTGATGCTGCTGTTACTGCTGTACAGACTCAAATTGAATCTGTTTCTTCAGGTCGTTCATATCTAGGAGCAGTTCAAAACCGTTTGGAGCATACAATCAATAATCTAAATAATGCTTCAGAAAACTTAACTGCTGCTGAGTCTCGTGTACGTGATGTTGATATGGCAAAAGAAATGATGAACCAAACTAAGAATTCAATTCTATCTCAAGCAGCTCAAGCAATGTTGGCTCAAGCCAATCAACAACCACAGGGTGTTCTTCAGTTATTACGTTAATTTTTACTCTACAGTTTAGAAAAAAAAGACTCTAGAATTTTTCTAGAGTCTTTTTTCGTTTCTAAGGAAATTAAATTGCTAAAGTATTATTTAATAGTCCATATTAAACTCGTTAAGGTAGAATCCTTTTTCATAGAGAGTTAGTAAAAGAATAATTATCGAAGAATACAGTAAGTCATAGGTATAATCAAACCTTCCAAGGTTTTAAATAGATGCTTACTAAATAAATCCCGTATATCTTACTTCTTAAGAAATGTCGAAAGCCTAAATATAAAATAGTAATTACCGATATAAAAAATAAAGATAATACATTGGGGGCATTAAGATGCTGGAGAGTTTATCCACTAATATTCTTTCCTCACAACTTAGAACAGCAATTTCAGATGGAATTAGTTCCTACTATCAGAGAGAAATAAATACAGTTGCCTATTCAGAGCAAAGTGCGGAATCTAATATTGAGCCTTCAAAAGAAAGGGTTCAAGATGTAGTTGATAGTTTAAACACCTTTCTGAATCCAACACATACGGCAGTTCGTTTTGAATATCATGAAAAATTGAATGAGTATTATGTCAAGGTTGTGGATGACGTAACCAATGAAACGATTCGGGAAATCCCACCAAAGAAGCTTTTAGACTTTTATGCAGCGATGACCGAGTTCGTCGGTATTATGGTAGATGAAAAAGTATAGGTAGGTGATGTTACGATGGTAAGAATTAACGGTTTAGCGAGTGGGATGGATATTGACGCGCTTGTTAGCAGTATGATGCAGGCTGCACGTGTTCCTTTGGATACGCTAGAACAAAAGAAACAATATGCTGAATGGCAGCGAGATGATTATCGCGAGATCAATAAGTTATTGTTGGAACTGGATACCCTTATTAAAGATGGAGTGGGGATGCAAAAATCCTTTATTAAGAAAACAGTGTCAGTTTCTGATCCTAATGCAATCTCAGTAAAGAATATCAATTCAACGGTTGATTTTTCTGGGACTTTGACAGTAGGAAAATTAGCTTCAGCAGCAACTATGCTCAGTAATGGGGCAGTGGGAGTTGAAAAAGCAACAGATATCATTCCTGAAGCGTATATAGGACAGGAAATAAAAATTGAAACGATTAATAAGGACGGTTCTTTAAATACCTTTACGACAAAAATTGAAGATACTGATACGTTAAATAGTTTAATATCAAAAATTAATGCTAATTCAGATGTTACTGCTTTTTATGATCAGAACACGAAACAGATTTCATTTACGGCGAAAAACACGGGGGCAGTTCCAACTGGATTAACAAGAGAAGATGGAACGAGTGTTACTGCAGAAATTGGTTTGAGTGGTACACTCTTTACGGATCTCCTAAATTTAGATGAAAATAATATTGCTGCTGTTGGAGCGAGTAGAGGAACGGCCGGTCAAAATGCAACCTTAAATTATAACGGTCTGGATATTGAACGTTCCACCAACACATTCACTATTAACGGTGTTGAAATTACTCTTAAACAGGGGAATACGGGTCCGGTAACCTTTTCGTCTACCTCAGATGTAGACGCAGTTCTAGATACTGTTACCCAGTTTGTGAATAAGTACAACGAGATACTTGCTAACATCAAAACGAAGACAGATGAAACAAAGTACCGTGCATACCAACCGTTGACCACGGCACAAAGGAAAGACATGACTGAGGATGAAATTAAACTGTGGGAAACGAAGGCAAAGAGTGGGACACTTCGGGGAGATTCTATGTTAGCGGGTCTTCTTACGAAAATGCGGACCTCGCTATATACCTCTGTTGGTGGAAGCAACTCCGTCAACTCATTAAGTGAAATTGGAATAACTACTACAAGTAACTATCTTGAAGGTGGTAAGCTAACCATTAACGAAGAAAAACTGCGTGCTGCTATTTCAGAGGATCCAAACAAAATTTATGATTTGTTTATGAAATCAGGAGAAACAAGTGGTGAAATGGGATTGGCCAAAAGGTTGAGGGCTGATATCAAAGCGACGATGACTAATATCCAAGATAAAGCAGGTAAAGCGACTTCTGTTAATAATTCAACTTTCACGATTGGAAAACTCTTAAATAGCTACAATACGAAAATAGATAGTTGGCAAGACAAGCTGAAGGCTTTAGAAACCCGCTATTATAATCAATTCACAGCCATGGAGAAAGCGATTTCGAAAGCGAATAGTCAAAGCAGCAGCCTATCTCAGTATTTCAGCTAAGCAACTTTAGAAAGGAAGTTTGAATGATGGCAATCAATAATCCCTACCAATCTTATCAACAAAATTCGGTGAATACTGCCTCTCCAGGTGAACTTACGTTAATGCTTTATAATGGATGCCTTAAGTTTATTACATTGAGCAAAAAAGCAATTGCGGAAAAAAACTTTCAAGAAAAAAACACGAATTTAATTAAAGCGCAAAAAATCATTCAGGAGCTAATGGTCACATTAAAAATGGATTTGGCTATATCCAAGGAATTAATGTCCCTTTATGATTATTTGAATCGACGCTTGATTGAAGCCAACATTAAAAGTGATCTGGATATTTTAGAAGAGGTTGAAGGGTTTGTCATGGAGTTTCGTGATACATGGAAGGAAGCTATTCAGTTGAACCGCCAGAAGCAATTTGCCAATAGTGGTCAAGCATAATGGGAGCTATTCAACATTTTTATGAGGCAACGAACCAATTGCTTTCGACGTTGGAAAATGAGCAGGATCGGGACCGGAAAATTGAAAAGGTTGAGGCCTTACTTGAGGAGCGGGAGAAGTTGATGGCAGGGATTCAACCGCCTTTTTCTGATTCTGAACAGGATTTAGGGAAGAAGTTAATCGAACTCAACGAAAAAGTTTCACAACTCCTAGAAGAACAAAAAGTAGAAATCCAACGCGATATTAAACAGCTAAGTCTCAAAAAAGAATCTACTAATAAATATGTGAACCCTTATCAATCATTATCCACAGATGGCGTGTTCTACGATAAAAGAAATTAGATATTAATCAGCCGTTTTAATTGCAAACAGTTTTAATGTTAATTGTTTTTAAATTTTCTGTAAATATTAAGGGCTTAATTTTTTCTTTATAGCTTTGTATTTGTTATAATAAAGCTAGGGCAGACATCAACCCTTTCCTAACCTTCCGACAATTGTTTCAAAATTTCGACATATTTCATGATGTGTTTCTAAAGGAAACCGGAGGGGTATTGTAGAATCTAACTGTATAGTCTTAATTTAAGGAGGACTCACTTTATGAATTACAACGTACGCGGTGAAAACATTGAGGTAACTCCAGCAATTCGAGAATACGTCGAAAAGAAAATTGGCAAGTTAGAACGATATTTTAACAATACACCAGATGCAAATGTGTTAGTGAATTTGAAAGTTAACAATAATACATCCAAGGTCGAAGTGACGATTCCTATGCAGAATTTGGTTCTTCGCGCTGAAGAGGAAAATGCGGATATGTATGCTGCTATTGACTTGATTAATGACAAGCTTGAACGCCAAATTCGTAAACATAAAACGAAAGTCAATCGTAAATTCCGTAACAACTTATCAACAACTCCTGAGGCGTTCGCCTTTAATACGGAAATTGATGAAGTGGTGGATGAATTTGAAGATGATACTGATATTGAAGTAGTCCGCAATAAGCGCTTTGATTTGAAACCAATGGATAGTGAAGAAGCGATTCTGCAAATGAATATGCTTGGTCACAGTTTCTTCGTTTACACTAATGCGGATACAAATACAACGAACGTTGTGTACCGTCGTAAAGATGGGCGCTACGGATTAATTGAACCTAGTTAATATGAATCTATAAACAAAAGCACAACCCAGACTATGGGTTGTGCTTTTTACATTTTACTCTATCCATTGCAATGTTCATTTGGGCTAAGGAGTTCGATAAGCTCTGGAAAAATAACCATCGATTTCAACCATAGAAGTCAATGGTTGTTTATATTTCCTTCCTTTTTCCTTAAATATTTTTCGGCAATTCGATAAGTGTTTTGATAATGTGATAATAAGTAAAATTCATCTGTTGAAAACAAGGTATCAAATAGTATCGATTAATTGGTTGGCTCCTGGGGATTTCATTGTTCTCTAAAAAACACAATGAAGTATGGAATGTATTGTATTTTCTTTAAAAAGAACATTTTATGTTCTTTAATAAGATAAATAGACATTTATACCTATTTAAATAACCCCTCCTATTGTACTATACTCGGATTAAAGTTCTTTAAAAAGAACAATAATTATTTATATAAAACAATTTGATTATGGTGCAGAGGAGTTGGATTTTTGTATCAGAAAAATTGCTATACATGTCATAGAGCGTCTTTTAGCAGTGCAGAATATGGAGGTTGGCTTTGTCCGACCTGCGGTGAGGACCTGTCTGCGCAAAAAGCCTTTGATGCACTTATTATGGAAAGAATTAATATGCCTCATCGTTTGAATAAGAAGGGCAATGTTTATAATTTTATAAAAAAAGAACGTGAATCATTTGAACCATCTTGTTTTGTACATGAAATAGACAAAAAATATCATGGATTTCTTGATTTTGTAATATTTTGTCGATAAAAAGTTATACATTGTGGTAAATTAGCGACATAAAGTGGCAATATTTGGAGTGAATATTCGCTATAATAACATAATAATATAGTTTTTGTAATAATTACCCTGACAAAGGCAAGCTCAGCGAAAGATGAGGGCGCAAAGGCACAGGCCTAAGTTTGCTTAATGCTAAGATGGCTGGTCTGCCTGAAATACATACAAGTAGTATTTTAGGAGGATAAAAGAGGTGGTTAACGTGGAAGTGGATCAAGAATGGGTGAAGTTGATTTCAGAAGCTAGGAAATTGGGTTTAAAGAAAGAAGAAATTAGTGCTTTTTTTAAAAAAGAGAATCTAAATGTGTCACTAGAGGAGAACAATGAAAACTAAGAACCAAAAAGGAATGAAAAAAACATCCCTATAAACAGTTGATTTACAACATAGCTGTCTATAGGGATTATTTTATTTTCTAAAATTCTACCAATACTAGTTTGATAGATCAGTACTATTTATGTTTGTGTAGATAGTTTATAATTCATCTATTCTTCTTTATCTTTTCTCCATTTATTAAACTCAATGAACTCTCTGAATTGTTGTTTTGAAACGCCAGAATTCATAGCTTCCTCAACAATTTTCATCCAGTCAGTGTCCAAGGATTCCTTATTTGGCGCATCGTAAAGAAGGGCATCTACAGGAATGTTAAGTACAGCAGAGATTTTTTCGAGAAATTGAATAGAAGGATTCGTTTGTAAGTTACGCTCGAGCGAACTTAAGTATGACTTTGCTACTCCGGCTTTATCGGCTAGTTCAGTCATTGACATTTTCTTTTCTTCTCGCAGTTTTTTTACACGTTCACCAATCAACAATACCACCTCGAAACATGTTCTATTTATCTTCGATTTATAAGTTTTAAACCCACATAAAATCACAGGAATAGGAAGCCTGAAAAGCTAGATTGCTTCAACTGACTATCAGTATAGAGGGACCCAAAATATCTATTGATAGAAGGTTACTGTTTACTTCGCATTTTCGTTTGTCTTGCTAAAGACTCATGTGAAAAGTGGGGAGTGTGTAATGTACTTTTGCTACTTCCCTCTATTTTAACAGTTTTACCCCTCTTTTATCCAATGTTTTTCGTAAGAACTGAATTCAGGTCCATAGACATAGAGTGACATGAAGTTGTACCTCTAGAATAGAAGTGTTAAAATTAAGCTTGGATTAGTATTAACAGAAGGTGTGTTTCTTCTTACTTATATGAATGTGTTATTGAATGATCATTACCATAATAGAGGAGCGTTATTGAATGCTTAATATATTAAATAAAGTTTTTGATCCGAATAAGCGAGAAATTAAGCGTCTGGAAAAAGTCGCTGATCAGGTCGAAGCGCTGGCTGATGAGACAGCTGCGTTATCGGATGAGCAGTTGCGCGCCAAAACAGAGGAGTTTAAGGAGCGTTATCAAAACGGGGAAACCGTGGATGATTTGCTTGTTGAAGCTTTTGCGGTTGCGCGTGAAGGGGCAAAACGAGCTCTTGGTTTGTATCCTTACCGTGTTCAAATCATGGGTGGGGCATCACTTCATGATGGAAACATCTCTGAGATGAAAACGGGGGAAGGTAAAACATTAACATCAACCATGCCGGTTTATTTAAACGCGATTACTGGTAAAGGTGTGCATGTCGTGACTGTCAATGAATACTTGGCGCACCGTGATGCAACTGAGATGGGTGTATTGTATGATTTCCTGGGTTTGACTGTTGGGTTGAATTTGAACAGTCATTCTAAAGAAGAAAAACAAGCTGCCTACAATGCTGACATTACTTATAGCACGAATAATGAGTTAGGCTTTGATTACTTGCGTGACAATATGGTTTTGTATAAAGAACAAATGGTACAGCGTCCGTTGCATTTTGCTGTCATCGATGAAGTCGATTCGATTTTGATTGATGAAGCGAGAACGCCATTGATTATTTCTGGTTCAGCGCAAAAATCGGCGCAGCTTTACATCCAAGCAAATGCGTTTGTGAGGACGTTACAAAAAGAAACGGACTATACGTATGATGAAAAAACAAAAGGTGTTCAGCTGACCGAAGAGGGTATGAACCGTGCTGAAAGAGCATTTAATATCGATAACTTGTTCGATATCAACCATGTTACCTTAAACCATCATATTAATCAGGCTTTGAAGGCGCATGTTTCCATGCATTTGGATGTGGATTATGTTGTTCAAGATGGCGAGATTGTCATCGTTGATCAATTCACTGGCCGTTTAATGAAGGGCCGTCGTTATAGTGAAGGTCTTCATCAGGCAATTGAAGCAAAAGAGGGCCTTGAAATTCAAAATGAAAGCATGACACTTGCAACTATCACGTTCCAAAACTATTTCCGGATGTACGAAAAACTTTCTGGTATGACAGGTACAGCTAAGACAGAGGAAGAGGAATTTCGGAATATCTATAATATGAATGTTATTGCGATTCCAACAAACCGGAATATTKTTCGTGATGACCGCGCCGATCTTATTTACGCGTCAACGGATGGGAAATTCCGCGCTGTTGTGGAAGACATCGCTGAGCGTTATACAAAAGGGCAGCCAGTGCTCGTTGGTACTGTTGCCATTGAAACGTCTGAAGTCATTTCTGCGTATTTATCCAAAAAAGGTATACCTCATGATGTTTTGAATGCAAAGAATCATGAGCGTGAAGCAGAAATCATTGCGAATGCAGGTAATCAAGGTTCAGTTACAATCGCTACTAACATGGCTGGCCGTGGTACGGATATCAAGCTTGGCGAAGGTGTCAAAGAACTTGGCGGCCTTGCTGTTATCGGTACGGAGCGTCATGAAAGTCGAAGGATAGATAACCAATTGCGTGGTCGTTCCGGTCGTCAGGGAGATCCTGGGGTTACTCAATTCTATTTATCAATGGAAGATGAACTGATGCGACGCTTCGGTTCGGATAATATGAAAAGTATGATGGCACGTCTTGGTATGGATGATTCACAGCCAATTCAAAGTAAAATGGTGACGAGAGCCGTTGAATCCGCTCAGAAACGAGTGGAAGGGAATAACTTTGATTCGCGTAAACAATTGCTGCAGTATGACGATGTCCTACGTCAACAACGGGAAATCATCTATAAACAGCGTTTTGATGTGATGGAAAGTGAAAACTTACGTGAAATTGTTGAGACGATGATTGAGGCATCCATTCAGCGCAATGTTGCTGCGTTTGCTCCAATGGGTGATGAAGAAGGCTGGAACTTACAAGGTCTTGTCGATTACTTGAATGGTAACCTATTCAATGAAGGTTCAATTACAATAGAAGATTTAGAAGGAAAAAATGAATCGGAATTGGTTGAATTTATTTTAGGTAAAGTGAAAGAAGACTATGATCAAAAAGAAGCAGAGCTTTCAGAAGATCAAATGCGAGAGTTTGAAAAGGTTATCGTTCTTCGTGCGGTGGATAGCAAGTGGATGGACCATATCGATGCTATGGAACAATTGCGTCAAGGGATTCACCTTCGTGCTTATGGTCAAATTGACCCACTTCGTGAATACCAATCAGAAGGTTTCGCAATGTTTGAAGCTATGATTGCCTCCATGGAAGATGAAGTCGCTAAATACATTATGAAAGCTGAAATTCGCAACAATTTAGAGCGGAAAGAAGTCATAAAAGGACAAGCGGTCAATCCGAAGGAAGAAGATGGAGGAAAAGTGAAGAAGGCTCCAGCCCGTAAAAAGGATGAAGTCGGGCGAAATGCCTTATGTCCATGTGGTAGCGGCAAAAAATATAAGAATTGCCATGGTAATTTAGCCTAAAGTTAGGTGTATAATGATAAGAGAGACGGTGTAAGAACTTGCCGCCTCTTTTCATGTTTAGTTTGCGTATAGTTTGAAGATGTTTATTGGACTGAAACACATCCCTGTACAGGGGTTTTTTTAACATACTTAATGAGGTGAAGAGAAATGGAATTAGCAGAAATTAGAAATGAACTTGAACGAACCGCACAACGATTAACGGACTTTAGGGGGTCTCTTTGACTTAGATGAAAAAGAGGCACGAATCGCACAACTAGAAAATGAGATGACACACCCTGATTTTTGGAATGATCAGTCAAAAGCACAGACTGTCATCAATGAAACGAATGCATTGAAAGATCAAGTCAATCAATTGTCCGATTTGAATGATGCATATGAAAATCTGGATTTGACGTATGAATTAGTGAAAGAAGAAAGCGATGAAGAACTTCTTGCTGAGTTGGTAGAAGAAATCACGATTCTTTCACAAAAGATGAATGAATTTGAACTTCAACTTTTACTAAGTGAAGAATATGATTCGAAAAATGCAATTCTGGAATTGCATCCTGGTGCAGGTGGAACTGAGTCCCAAGATTGGGGTTCAATGTTGCTTCGTATGTATACAAGATGGGGTGAAAAAAGGGGCTTTAAAGTAGAAACCCTTGATTACCTTCCAGGTGATGAAGCTGGAATCAAGAGTGTCACGCTGCTGTTCAAGGGCCATAACGCATATGGTTATCTGAAAGCAGAGAAAGGTGTTCACCGTCTAGTTCGGATTTCTCCTTTCGATTCATCAGGGCGCCGTCATACTTCATTCGTTTCTTGCGAAGTTATGCCGGAATTCGACGAGACGATTAATATAGAAATTCGTACGGAAGATCTGAAGGTTGATACGTACCGGGCAAGTGGGGCAGGTGGTCAGCATATTAATACGACTGACTCAGCCGTAAGGATTACGCATTTACCTACAAATACTGTGGTAACGTGCCAAAACGAGAGATCGCAAATCAAAAACAAGGCTCAAGCCATGAATATGCTGAAAGCCAAATTATATCAACTTGAAATTGAACAACAGCAAGCCGATTTGGATGAAATTCGCGGGGAGCAAAAGGAAATTGGCTGGGGAAGCCAAATCCGTTCTTACGTCTTCCATCCCTACTCCATGGTAAAAGACCACCGTACTAGTGCGGAGACAGGAAACTTGGGAGCTGTCATGGACGGAGATATCGATATGTTCATTGATGCCTATTTACGTTCAAAATTATAAGAAGTAAAAGTCGGGCCGGATTTTCTGGTTCGGCTTTTTTTATGATTACGTATACATGGAAGTTCAATTCACTACCACTTTAAAGTCATTTGGCTGACTTTTACAGGATATTATAGGGGATGCAATACAACGTTCGGCCAATACTAGATAAAAAATGATGGTTTTATAGGAGAAAATATAGAATGAGAAAAAGATACCGGGAGCAAAAGCACCCTTTGATACAAAAGTTAATGGAGTACGGGTTGGTAATTGTCGGTTCGGCTATTATTGCAATTGGTTTTAATGTATTCTTGCTTCCCAACCAAATTGCTTCAGGCGGAGTCAGCGGAATTAGTACGATTCTCGATTCTACGCTCGGTTGGGAACCAGCCTATGTACTGTGGGGATGTAATATTCCCTTATTTATTGCAGGACTTATTATACTTGGACGGCATTTTGGTGCAAAGAGTCTGATTGGAACATTGTTCTTACCGCTTGTCGTATTCCTTACAAAGGATTGGGAGCCATGGACGAATGATGCTTTGCTTGGTTCAATATGTGGGGGAATTATGGTGGGCCTTGGGTTAGGAATTGTTTTCCGCGGGAAGGGTTCCACCGGGGGAACGGATTTAGCAGCACAGATTATTCATAAGTATACCCATATGTCATTAGGGACATGTGTAGCTGTCATTGATGGAATCATTGTCTTAAGCGCTGCGATTGTTTTTGATATTGAAAAAGGGCTTTATGCGTTAATAGGTTTATATGTGACAAGCAAGACGATTGATCTCGTTCAGGTTGGGTTGAATCGTTCTAAGATGGCATTAATTATCATGAATAATGAAATGGAAGTAAGGAATGCTATCTTACATGAGCTAGACCGGGGAGTAACACGAATTTCCGGGTATGGCGGCTATACGGATGATACTCGTCCAATTTTGATGTGTGTAATAGACCAGTCGGAATTCACTAAATTGAAACAATTGGTTAAACTTGTTGACCCTAAAGCGTTTGTGATCGTAATGGATGCATCGGAAGTACTTGGGGAGGGTTTTAAACTAGATTAAAATTGGTATAATATTTCTGTACTGGTATAAAACAGAGGGGGTAAATTCTATGAAAAAGAAATGGTTAGCCTTATTAATGGGTACGTCTCTCGCCTTGGCTGCGTGCGGAGGAAACGATGATAATGCAGATAATGAGCCAGCAAGTGATCAAAACGAAACTACAACCGTAGATGCAGGAGATGCAGCGAAAATTTATGAAAACAAATGTTCAAGCTGTCATGCAGTAAATCTTGAAGGTGGCGTAGGACCGAATTTAACGAAAGTTGGTTCGAGATTATCAAAAGATGAAATCGAGCAAGTCATTGCAAAAGGTCAAGGAGCAATGCCAAAAGGTATAATTCAGGGAACCGAAGCGAGCAAAGTTGCTGAATGGCTTGCTGAACATAAATAACGACTATAGAAACGTTCTGCATACAGCAGGGCGTTTTATTTATCCTCCTTATAAATCCACAGAAAACCCACAACTAATCCCTAATCAAGAAAACTAATCCTAGAATTATTACGTAGATGTTGATAATCTTTCTCAATGAAATGAAACTGTAATATTTTTATTCTTAATTTGACAAAATTAGATGTTATAATGTTTCTGTGCTCTAGTAAGAAAGATTCCTGTCAGATTCCAGTGAAAATTGTCGAAAAAGCTTAGTTACATAAATATAAAAACAAGCAAATTAGGTGGTTTTAGAATGATAGAAATGATAGATGTGAAAAAGACCTATCCTAATGGCGTAATTGCCATTAATGGGCTAAATGTAAAAATAAAACCAGGCGAATTCGTTTATGTAGTAGGACCCAGCGGTGCCGGTAAATCGACCTTCATCAAAATGATGTATCGGGAAGAAAAGCCGACAAGTGGTAATATCTTGGTAAATGGTGTCAGCCTTCCAAGTATCCGCAATTCGAAAGTTCCTCTATTCCGCCGTAATATCGGTATGGTATTCCAAGATTTCAAACTCCTTCAAACCTTCACAGTTTATGAAAATGTAGCATTTGCGATGGAAGTTATCGAAAAAGAACCAGAAGAAATTAAAACGAGAGTCATGGAAGTTCTTGACCTAGTAGGGATTAAACATAAAGCTAGAATGCTCCCTTCTGAACTATCTGGTGGAGAACAGCAGAGGGTTGCGATTGCACGTTCGATCGTCAATGACCCTAAGGTGGTTATCGCTGATGAACCTACAGGGAATCTAGATCCTGAAACATCATGGGAAATTATGAACATATTTGAAGAAATTAATAATCGTGGAACAACACTTGTCATGGCCACACATAATAGGGACATCGTTAACAATATTAAACGACGTGTCATTGCCATTGAAAGTGGAAAAATAGTTCGAGACGAACATCGAGGTGATTACGGATATGAAATTTAGAACATTACTCCGTCACTTCCGTGAAAGTTTTAAAAATATTGGCCGTAATGGTTGGATGACGTTTGCATCAGTCAGTGCAGTAACAGTTACTCTAACATTGGTTGGCGTTTTTTTAGTGCTCATGATGAATTTAAATCATATCGCGGGAAATGTGGAGAAGGATGTCGAAGTTCGTGCACATATTGATAATGCTGCGAATGATGACGATATAAAAGCAATCGGTAAGAAAATTACAGAGATGAGCGGCATCGAAACAGTCATATTCTCTCCAAAAGATGAAGAGCTCACCAATTTAATAGATGATTTAGGCGATAATGGTGATGCCTTCAAACCATTTGAACAGGACAACCCATTAAGGGACGTTTACATTATCAAAACGAAATCTCCGCAAGATGTCATCAAGGTGGCAAAAAAAATCGAAGGTTTTGAATATATCCAGAGTGTTAAATATGGACAAGGCTACGTCGAGAAACTATTCAGTTTCGTGAATATAGCCAGAAATATAGGAATCGTTCTTATTGTAGGTTTGCTTTTTACTGCGATGTTCCTTATTTCTAATACTATTAAAATTACAATTGTAGCTAGAAGAAAAGAAATTGAGATTATGAGATTAGTAGGAGCAACAAATAACTTTATCCGTTGGCCATTTTTCTTAGAGGGACTCTGGTTGGGAATTCTCGGTTCAATCGTGCCAATTGGTCTGATTTCAGTACTCTATTACAATATTTATAAATATGCAGCACCACAGATTACGTTTAAATTCATAGATTTTCTACCTGCAAGCCCGTTTATTTATCAAGTTTCGGCCATTCTTATTGCAATAGGCGCGGTTATCGGGATATGGGGCAGCTTGATGTCCGTTAGGAAATTCTTAAAAGTATAAAAATGTATCTTCACACCTTCTTTTACACTCGAATGTCAAAAGAAGCCTAGTACAAATAGAGAGACGTTACAAGGCGTTAGATGTGACGGGATTGAAAGGGGAAATGAAACGTTGAAAAAAAATATCATTGCCATGAATGCTTCAATAATGATCGGGTTGGGGAGCATTATAGCTGCACCTTCGGCTTATGCTGAATCGCTTTCAGATTTGCAACAAAAGAAAGAATCTATTCAGGAGAAACGTTCGGGTGTTGAATCGAATATTTCCGATACTGAGAAAAAAATCGATAACCTGCATGATAAACAATTGACGGCAGAGGAACAAATTGCAGCCATTGAAGCAAAAATTGCAGAATCGACAAAAAAAATCGATGCTAAAAATGCTGAAATTACACAAACGAAAAAAGAAATTGAAGCATTAAAAGAAGAGATTAAAGTATTAAAAGAACGGATCGCCAAACGTAATGAAGTATTGAAGGAAAGGGCGCGTTCTTTCCAAGAGACTGGTGGGGACGTGAACTACCTAGAAGTGTTATTCGGATCATCCAGTTTCGGTGATTTAATTGACCGCGTCGGAGCTGTAGCGACAATTGCTGAAGCCGATCGGGATATTTTAAAGCAGCATGAGTTGGATAAAAAGGACCTAGAAGAAAAGCAGACAGCTGTTGAAAAGAAGCTTGCTAGTTTAGAAGTAGCCAAAGCCGAACTTTTGGAAATCCAAAAGCAACAAAAACAGCAGAAGCAAGAAAAGGCTGCTTTAGTTAAGAAATTAAAGCAACAAACCAAAAAACATGAAGATGAGAAAATGGGCTTAGAGGAAGAAAAAGAGAACCTTGCTGCTCAAGAAACGGCTATCAAATCGGCTATCAACTTAGAACAAAACCGCCTTGCAGAATTGGAAGCAGCTCGTAAAAAAGCGGCAGCCGAAGCGAAAAAACGTGCAGAGCAAGCAGCGGCACAAGCAGCATCACAAGCGGCATCACAGGCAGCTGAATCAAAAAAACAATCTTCTTCTTCAGGGTCTAGTGCAAAAAGCAGCAGTTCACCATCACCATCACCATCCCAATCTTCGTCTAATGTAAGTCAAGTGCCAGCTGTTTCATCGGGTACTTTTACTAGACCAAGTGCAGGATATGTATCTTCAACAATGGGTGAACGTTGGAATAAACAGCATGCCGGCATTGATATTGCTGCTAGTGGAACGGTTCCTGTTGTAGCGGCAGCAGACGGAGTTGTAAGCCGTTCTTACTTCTCTAGTACATACGGTAATGTTATCTTTGTTACCCATTCAATCAGTGGTCAGCAATGGACAACGGTGTATGCACATTTAAGCTCTAGACAAGCAAGTACTGGTTCTGTTGTTGCCAAAGGTCAACAAATTGGTATCATGGGGAACACAGGACATTCATACGGTCAGCATTTACACTTTGAGCTACATAAAGGTGCATGGAATTATAGCAAGTCAAATGCAGTAAATCCATTAAACTACATACCTAATTAATACCCAATACATCAATAGAAAAACAGACTAGGATAAAATACTAGTCTGTTTTTTTGTTTTGTTTACTATTGTCTACAAGCATATTTCCTCCAAGTTGCTCATATAGTGAAATACATATCAGGGCAGAAATGGGGATAAATATGGTCAAAAAATGGGTACTTCCTCTAGCGATCATTATGTCATTAGTTATTGGGGCAGGGGGGGGCATATATTGGACAAGCTTCCCAGGTAAGAATGAGACAAAACAGGAAAAGCAAATGGTAATAAAAGATAAGGAATGGGCAAAAGTGGAACAAGCTTATGGTTTGATCGTAAATCAGTATGTGGACAAGGTTGACGGTTCTCACCTTGTCGAAGGTGCCATTCAAGGTATGCTGTCAGCTTTGAAAGATCCATATTCCGTATATATGGACAAGGAAACCGCTAAGCAATTTAATGAAACTTTAGATTCCTCGTTTGAAGGGATCGGTACGGAAATCGGGATGGAAGATGGTAAGGTCATTATTGTGTCTCCTTACAAAGACTCCCCTGCTGAAAAAGCAGGGTTAAAGCCGAAGGATCAAATCCTTAAGGTGAATGATGAAAGTGTCGAAGGTTTGGATTTATATGAGACACGCTTAAAAATCCGTGGTGAAAAAGGGTCAGCCGTTAAAATGGAAATAAAGCGTGCGGGGGTTTCAAATCCAATTGAATTCAATATGGTTCGTGCTGAAATTCCACTTGATACTGTTTTTTCATCGATTAAAGAAGCGGCGGGAGAGCAAATTGGCTATATCGAATTAACCACTTTCTCGGAAAATACCGCATCTGATTTTAAAAAGCAGATGAAGGAGTTAGAAAAGAAAGGGATTAAAGGATTGGTCATAGATGTCCGCGGCAACCCAGGCGGCCTCCTATCGAGTGTGGAAACGATACTTGGAGAGTTTATAACAAAGGATAAACCATATTTACAAATTGCTGAGAGAACGGGAGAAACGCAATCCTTTTTTACAAATCTAAATAAAGAAAAGGATTATCCAATCGCCGTCTTGACGGATAAGGGCAGTGCCTCGGCCTCAGAAATCCTGGCTGGTGCGATGCAGGAGGCGGGGGGCTACCCATTGATCGGTGAGAAGACCTTCGGCAAGGGAACTGTACAGCAGGCTGTACCAATGGGAGATGGCAGCAAGATTAAACTTACGCTATACAAGTGGCTGACGCCATCTGGGAACTGGATTCATAAAAAGGGGATAAAGCCTACAATTGAAGTAAAACAGCCGGATTTCTTTGATGCCCATCAGCTGTCCGTTGAAAAGGTACTGCAGCGTGATATGACTGATGAACAAATTCAATATGCCCAAACTATTTTAAAAGGACTTGGTTTTGAAACGGGACGTGAAGATGGCTATTATGACTGGAGTACAGAGATAGCAGTTAAAGCATTCCAAAAGCAGTATGGTTTGAAAGTGACTGGTAAACTGGACACTAAAACCGCTGCACACCTAGAAACCGCAATTCTGGAAAAAATTCAGGATGAAGACAATGATATTCAGTTGCGCACGGCATTAAATTATGTGGTGAAGTAAAGGAGAAGGCATCGCTCATTTGTAGCGGTGCCTTTTTTGCATATGTTCAATTTGCAGGGTGGATATTTTAAATACGATGAACGGAGAAAACTTAAGGAAACGCTTTTTTTCTTCATCTTAATAGGCAGGGAGCTGACATATTTGATAGAATAGGAGGTAACTGACTAGGAGAAATTATACATACATTTGATTACTTGAAAGGATGGTGGGAAGAAATTGACAACAGATTGGCTGAGTGCATGCTTACTAGGATTAGGAAAACTTTTTCTTCATCCATTGCTTTATGTTTCAATTGCATATTGTTTATTCATAGGCTATCTTCGCGTTAAACGAGAACGCCGTGACTTTAATACGAAGATTTACAGAAAATCCATGGAGCTGCGTGCTTTGTTTCCGCAAGGAGTGATCTGGGGATTAATTCTTTCTTTCCTCACCTTGGCTTCTGGAATCGTCATTCCGCTGGCGGCGCTAATCATTGTGGCAGCGGTTACGATGATAGCTGTGCTGACCATGAACCGGAGATTTGTTTCACCCGTTTATACAATGGGAGTCACCTTCTTTATCCTTTTCTTTTTATACGATAGAGATATCCAACTGCCGATATTTCAGGATGCGTTTAATCAGTTGAATCAATCTGTCTATCCAACACTTGTTATTTTGATTGGGTTTTTATTGATTGCTGAAGGCTTTCTGATTTGTAGCAATGGAAGTAAAAAGATATCCCCTCAGTTGGAGGTTTCCAAGCGGGGACAGCCAATAGGTGTGTATGTTTCTCAACGAATATGGCTAATTCCGATGTTCGTTATGATTCCAGGAGGTGAACTTCCAGCACCTTTCGAATGGTATCCGGTTTTTTCAATCGGAGAAGTGTATCTGTCACCGATTGTTGTGCCCTTTTTAATTGGGTTTAAGCAAATGGTTCATGGAACGCTTCCGGAACAGGCTATTAGGGCCCATGGTAAAAAGGTAGGAGCTTTAGGGTTCGTGA
>NZ_JBFUIB010000024.1:0-33594 GCF_056402095.1 Peribacillus sp. P4_C12 | reverse complement strand
CCTTTATTGTTTGGTGGCGATAGCGAAGAGGTCACACCCGTTCCCATTCCGAACACGGCAGTTAAGCTCTTCAGCGCCGATGGTAGTTGGGGGTTTCCCCCTGTGAGAGTAGGACGCCGCCAAGCCATTCAAAAAGATCAGCCATCCTTGGCTGGTCTTTTTTTGTGTTTATAAAATGGGAAAGAGTATCGAATAAAATAGGGTTGATAATCAGGGAGTCGATATGCGATAAACCAGGATGGTATTTTTCTAGAAAAACCTTTTTCTAGGTTGGCCTTATTTTTGGAATTTTAAAAGTATTCACTTATTAAAATGGCGATGGATTTCTTCGGGAATAAATCTTGCCTTTATCTGTTCTTTTCATTATACTAGGAAGAATTTATTAATGAATATAAGCGAAGTATTGATGCGAAGGAAGGTAAACAATATAGAATTCGGGAAAGGAACGGTTTTGTGAGTAAGAAAAAGTTTGAAGTAATAGATGGAGAAACAATTGATGCATGTCTAGAACGAATTAAAGCAGCAGGTTACTTTCCTGTAAGGCGAACAGAAGAACCTATTTTTGCCGAAAGAATCGAGAATGGAAAGGTTCATTATGAGCCAGTTAATAGAAAAATCGTATTCGAAGCGAAATTAATCGAGTAAAACACGAACGATTTTTTGATATCCTGTAAAAATATTCGATTTTATCTTGACATTAAAAAGGCGTGAAGGTAAGATGAAGTTAGATTAATACATCTCATATAATCCTGGGGATATGGCCCAAAAGTATCTACCTAATGACCGTAAATCATTGGACTATGAGAAAAGCATCTGACTAATTCGGAAACTAGCCAAGTCTTTTTGTGTTTTTTTTAAAGGCTTTCTTCCGGGCAGATTGCTTTCTCTATGAGGAAGCAGTCTGCCCGGTTTTTTAATTTGATATAGATAATTATAAGCGTCCATCTGCATACTCAGGACGTTTTAATATGAGTGTTGGAGGGAAAGATATGAAGCCGCAAGTTGGGGTTATTATGGGAAGTGTCTCAGATTGGGAAACGATGAAATATGCATGTGAATCATTGGAACAGCTCGAGATTCCATATGAAAAAAGAGTCGTTTCCGCCCACCGTACGCCGGATTTGTTATTTGAATATGCAGAGAGTGCAAAAGAGCGAGACCTTAAAGTGATTATTGCTGGTGCAGGTGGGGCAGCTCATCTTCCAGGTATGACGGCAGCGAAAACGATTGTCCCTGTGATTGGCGTGCCTATTCAATCGAAGGCGTTAAATGGTATGGATTCGTTATTATCGATTGTTCAGATGCCTGGTGGCGTACCGGTTGCGACGGTGGCAATTGGGAAAGCTGGAGCAGTCAATGCTGGTTTGTTTGCAGCTCAGATATTAGCTGCTTTCGATTCTAAAATTGCTGATAGATTAGAGGCTTTACGAGACGAAACCAGAGAAAAGGTGTTACAGAGCAGTGAACAACTTAAATAATACAATCATTTTACCGGGACAGACCATTGGAATTATTGGCGGTGGACAATTAGGCAGAATGATGGCCTTGTCGGCTAAGGCATCGGGCTTTAGAATAGCAGTTCTTGAACCAACTACAGATGGCCCATGTGCGCAAGTGGCAGATATTGAAATCACTGGTGCTTATGATGATATTGATGCATTGAAAAGATTAGCGGATGTCAGTGACGTCATAACCTATGAATTTGAAAATATCAGTTCAGACGCTCTAGATTGGTTAAAGCAACATGCGTATCTTCCACAAGGGTCAGAATTATTAAAGCTTACACAGGATCGCTTGACTGAAAAAAAAGCCATATCGAATGCAGGAGCATCTGTTGCTCCATATGTAGAAATACAGGATATTTCAGAAATTTATCTTCATATAGAAAAAATAGGGTACCCTAGTGTGTTAAAAACGACGCGCGGCGGTTATGATGGAAAAGGGCAGTTGGTCATTAAGGAAGAAGCCGATATTAGAAAGGCAGAAACCCTGCTCCAAACAGGTGTATGTGTGCTAGAAGCCTGGATCCCTTTCGTAAAAGAAATCTCAATTATCGTGACGCGTAAAACAAATGGCGAGGTAAGTCATTTTCCGATTGCGGAAAATATTCATGTTGAAAATATCCTTCATAAAAGTATTGTACCTGCTCGTATCAGTAAGCAGGCTGAGAAGAAGGCGATTCAAGAGGCCTTACAGCTTGCTGAGAAACTTGGTTTGATAGGGACATTGGCTGTCGAGATGTTTTTAACCGATCAGGATGAGATCATCATTAATGAGCTTGCACCAAGGCCTCATAACTCTGGTCACTACACAATGGAAGCGTGTGAGACGTCTCAGTTCGAGCAGCATATACGTGCTGTATGCAATTGGCCGCTCGGAAATACGGCATTATTGAAACCAGTAGTAATGGTAAATATTCTAGGTGAACATATGGAACCTTTACTGGTTGAAATTCCAAAGCTTTCAGATTGGAAGGTTCATCTTTATGGAAAGAAAGAAGCCAAGCTGAAACGGAAAATGGGGCATGTGAATATTTTACGTCCAACGATTGAGGAAGCTCTTTTAGAAAGTAATCGAAGTAAAATATGGAATCAACAGGTTGAAACGGAGGAAGTAAAATGATTGAACGTTATACCCGCCCTGAGATGGGAAATATTTGGACAGAAACTAACCGCTTTAACGCGTGGTTGGAAGTAGAAATCTTAGCTTGTGAAGCATGGTCTGAACTTGGTGTAATTCCAAAAGAAGATGTACAACTTCTTCGTGAAAATGCAACGTTTAATGTGGATCGGATCAATGAAATTGAAAAAGATACACGTCATGATGTGGTTGCCTTTACACGTGCCGTATCTGAAACATTAGGTGAAGAACGGAAATGGGTGCATTACGGATTAACTTCTACGGATGTAGTTGATACAGCCCTTTCATATGTGATTAAACAAGCGAATGATATCCTTTCGAAGGATTTAAATAACTTTGTTGAGATTCTGAAAAACAAAGCGAAAGAACATAAATATACGGTCCAAATGGGACGTACACATGGAGTTCATGCAGAACCGACTACTTTTGGTTTGAAACTTGCTCTTTGGTATCAAGAAATGAAACGCAATGTCGAACGTTTCGACGAAGCCAGAAAAAACATAGAGGTTGGAAAAATCTCTGGGGCTGTCGGAACATATGCAAACATCGACCCGTTCGTTGAAAAATTCGTTTGTGAAAAACTGGGCCTTGAAGCAGCGCCTATTTCAACACAGACATTGCAGCGTGATCGCCATGCTCACTATATGAGCACGTTGGCTCTAATTGCGACATCCATTGAAAAATTCGCGGTGGAAATTCGTGGCTTACAAAAAAGTGAAACACGTGAAGTCGAAGAGTTCTTTGCTAAAGGACAAAAAGGATCTTCGGCGATGCCTCATAAACGGAATCCAATCGGTTCTGAAAATATGACAGGAATGGCACGCGTAATCCGTGGTTACATGATGACAGCATATGAGAATGTAGCATTATGGCACGAACGTGACATTTCACATTCTTCTGCTGAGCGTATCATCTTACCGGATGCAACAATTGCTTTAAACTATATGTTAAATCGCTTTAGCAACATCGTGAAAAACTTAACTGTTTATCCAGAAAATATGAAACGTAATATGGACCGTACACTTGGATTGATTTTCTCACAACGTGTGCTGCTATCCCTTATCGATAAAGGTCTTGTCCGTGAAGAAGCATATGACACGGTTCAACCGAAAGCGATGGAAGCATGGGAGCTTCAGGTTCCATTCAGAAGCCTGATTGAAAAGGATGATAAGATCACAAGCTTGCTTACAAAAGAAGAACTTGATGATTGTTTCGATCCTACACATCATCTGAAAAATGTTGATGTAATCTTTGATCGTTTAGGTTTATAAAAATAAAGGCGGCAAACATACCATCCCAAGCGGTTGATATGTTTGCCAAGCCTAACTAATAGCAAGAAGATTCATAATATTCACAATGTGGAGGTCTGGACAGATGGAAAAACGAGAATTGCTGTATGAAGGAAAAGCGAAACAGATTTATGCAACTGACAACAGTGAAATAGTATGGGTGGAATACAAGGATTCGGCTACAGCGTTTAACGGTGAAAAGAAGTCAGAGATTGCTGGAAAAGGTATGTTAAATAATCAAATTACTAGCTTACTATTTTCAAAGCTTGCCCAAGAAAATATTCCATCCCATTTTATTGAAAAGCTTTCCGACCGGGAGCAGCTGGTTAAAAAGGTCTCAATTATTCCTCTGGAAGTGGTCGTTCGAAATACAGCTGCTGGCAGTTTTTCTAAAAGAACGGGCATTGAAGAAGGACAACCACTGAAGAAAACGCTCGTTGAGTTTTATTATAAAGATGATGAACTCGGTGATCCTCTGTTAACAGAAGACCATATTGAAGAATTAGAACTTGCAAGCAAGGAAGACGTAGCCATTTTAAAAGAAAAAGCTCAAGAAATTAATAAGGTTTTAACAACCTTCTTTAAAGAAATGGACATTAAATTGATTGACTTTAAATTGGAGTTCGGTAAAACATCGGATGGAGCTATTCTACTGGCTGATGAGATTTCACCCGATACGTGCCGCTTATGGGATGTAGCAACGAACGAAAAATTAGACAAAGACGTATTCCGTCGTGATTTAGGTAGTTTAACAGACGCTTATGAAAAAATTCTAGCAAAGTTGGAGGGTATTCAACATGTATAAGGTTAAGGTATATATCACATTACGCGAAAGTGTATTAGATCCACAGGGAGCAGCAGTTCAGCAATCACTTCACAGTTTAACTTATAACGAAGTAAGTGATGTACGCGTGGGGAAATACATTGAACTCACAATTGAAGATACGGACCGTGATTTGGATCAGCTGGTGAAGGAAATGTGTGAAAAACTATTAGCCAATACGGTAATTGAATCTTACCGATATGATGTTGAGGAGGTTGTCACCCAATGAAATTTGCTGTCATAGTTTTCCCTGGTTCCAATTGTGATGTCGACATGTACCATGCGATAAAAGATGCACTCGGGGAAGAAGTGGAGTATGTTTGGCATTCCACAGACAATCTAGATGAATATGACGGGATTCTTCTTCCAGGCGGTTTCTCTTACGGAGACTATCTACGCACAGGTGCAATTGCCCGTTTCTCCAATGTAATGGCGGAAGTTGTAAAAGCAGCTCAAGCAGGAAAGCCTGTTCTTGGCGTCTGCAATGGTTTTCAGATTTTACTTGAAGCAGGCCTTTTACCTGGAGCAATGCGCCGTAATGATGGCTTGAAATTCATTTGCCGCAATGTAGGATTGAAGGTTGAAAATAATCAATCCATGTTTACAACAGGCTATTCACTACATGAAACGATTACGATACCAGTGGCTCATGGTGAAGGAAATTACTACTGTGATAATGAAACATTGGCTGAATTAAAACAAAATAACCGCATCTTGTTCACTTATGATGGTGAGAATCCAAACGGAAGCTTGGAGCAAATAGCGGGAATTACAAATGAACAAGGAAATGTCCTCGGAATGATGCCTCATCCCGAACGTGCTGTTGATTCGCTGCTTGGCAGTAAAGACGGCTTAAAGATTTTTCAATCCATCGTAAAAAACTGGAGGGAATCACATGTTATTACAGCTTGAACCAAGTCCGGAAAAAATTAAATTGGATCGTTTATATGCAAGTATGGGACTATCCGATGAAGAATTTGCAATGGTGGAGAAAATCTTAGGCAGACTGCCAAATTATACGGAAACTGGATTGTTTTCGGTTATGTGGTCAGAGCATTGTTCCTACAAAAATTCAAAACCCATCTTAAGGAAATTCCCGATTACAGGTGAGAAAGTGCTTCAAGGTCCTGGTGAAGGAGCAGGTATTGTAGATATCGGTGACAATCAGGCAGTTGTTTTTAAAATAGAAAGTCATAATCACCCATCGGCAATTGAACCTTATCAAGGTGCTGCTACTGGTGTCGGCGGTATTATCCGTGATGTTTTCTCCATGGGTGCCCGTCCCATTGCGATGTTGAACTCGCTTCGCTTCGGTGAGCTTGAGAATGATCGTGTGAAATATTTATTTAAAGAAGTGGTTGCTGGGATTGCAGGATACGGAAATTGTATCGGAATTCCAACTGTAGGCGGAGAAATTCAATTTGATCCATCTTATGAAGGAAATCCTCTAGTTAATGCAATGTGTGTCGGTTTGATCGATCATAAGGACATTAAAAAAGGCCAAGCGCATGGAGTAGGCAACACAGTGATGTATGTGGGTGCTAAAACAGGACGTGATGGTATTCATGGAGCAACATTTGCTTCTGAAGAGTTGTCGGAGTCTTCAGAAGAAAAACGGCCTGCCGTACAAGTAGGTGATCCATTCATGGAGAAACTGCTTTTAGAAGCATGCCTTGAATTAATTCAAAATGATGCTCTTGTTGGTATTCAGGATATGGGAGCAGCAGGTCTTACAAGCTCATCTGCTGAGATGGCGAGTAAAGCTGGATCAGGAATAAAAATGAACCTTGATTTGGTACCGCAACGTGAAACTGGAATGACAGCATATGAAATGATGCTTTCTGAATCACAAGAGCGGATGCTGATCGTTGTTACAAAAGGACGCGAACAGGAAATCGTTGACTTGTTTACGAAATATGACCTAGAAGCGGTTGCTGTTGGTGAAGTAACGGATGATAAAAACCTAACACTTTCTCATCAGGGTGAAATCGTTGCTGAGGTTCCAGTTGATGCATTGGCTGAAGAAGCACCAATTTATCACAAGCCATCTGCAGAACCGCAATATTTCCGTGACTTCCAAAGCATGACGGCAGAAGTACCAAACATTGAAGATTACAGAGAAACCCTTTTGGCATTATTGCAGCAACCGACAATTTCGAGTAAAGAATGGGTATACGACCAATATGATTATATGGTGCGTACGAATACAGTCGTGTCACCTGGATCAGATGCAGCAGTTGTACGTGTTCGAGGCACAAATAAGGCCCTTGCGATGACGACAGATTGTAACTCCCGCTATATTTACTTGGATCCTGAAACAGGCGGTAAAATTGCAGTTGCTGAAGCGGCTCGTAACATTATTTGTTCGGGTGCAGAACCTCTAGCAATTACAGATTGCTTGAATTTTGGAAATCCAGAAAAACCTGAAATCTTTTGGCAATTGGAAAAAGCGGCAGACGGGATGAGTGAAGCTTGTCGAAGTTTAAGTACGCCTGTAATTGGAGGAAATGTCTCTCTTTACAATGAAACGAATGGGGAAGCGATCTATCCAACACCAGTAGTTGGTATGGTAGGCCTAGTGAACGATCTTCAACATATCACAACGCAAACGTTCAAAAATGAATCAGATTTGATTTATGTGGTCGGCGAAGCGAAAGTGGAATTTGGGGGCAGTGAGTTACAAAAAATGCTTGAAGGAAAAATATTTGGGCGTGCTCCAGAACTTGATTTAACTGTTGAACAAAAGCGTCAGCAGCAAATTCTTTCAGCGATTCAATCAGGACTTATTTCATCAGCTCATGACCTCGCGGAAGGTGGTTTGGCGGTTGCTTTATCTGAATCTCTATTCGGAGCAAGTAACCTTGGAGCAAAAGTAAATTTATCTGGGGAACTCGTATCCGAACTGTTTAGTGAAACGCAATCACGCTTTTTACTATCTATAAGTCCTGAAAATCAAAAGGCTTTTGAAGCACTTGTTGAGGATGCCGTTTGTATTGGTTCAGTAACAGCGGATAATAAATTAGTAGTGACGGCAGGCGGCGATAACAACGTATTGGTAGCAGACGTTGTAGAATTACAAACAGCTTGGAAGGGAGCTATACCATGCTTGCTGAAATAAGAAGCCTAAATGAAGAGTGTGGCGTAGTTGGAGTCTGGGGACATCCCGATGCAGCACAGCTTGCTTATTACGGGTTGCATAGCTTGCAACATCGTGGTCAAGAGGGAGCAGGCATCGTTGTTACAGATGGTGAGCAGATGTCTATCTCGAAGGGTGAAGGTCTTGTCACTGAGATATTCACAGCTGAAAAAATGCAGGAACTTTCCGGTTCAGGAAAAGCCGCGATCGGACATGTCCGCTATACAACGGCAGGCGGCGGCGGGTATCAAAATGTTCAGCCTTTCTTGTTTAATTCACATACAGGGGGGCTGGCTCTCGCTCATAATGGGAATATCGTCAATGCTCGTCAGTTAAAAGCACAGCTAGAAGGACAGGGCTCAATCTTTCAAACGACATCGGATACGGAAGTTCTAGCACATTTGATTAAACGTTCTGGTTATTCCGATGTGAGAGATTCTGTGAAAAGCAGTTTAAGCATGTTGAAGGGTGCTTATGCATTCGTCGTCATGACAGAAAACCAAATGATCTTGGCAAGAGATCCGCATGGTTTCCGCCCACTTTCCCTAGGGAAAATAGGCGATGCGTATTTCGCAGCATCAGAAACATGCGCCCTTGATATAGTAGGAGCGGAATTCGTCCGTGATATTGAACCGGGTGAACTTGTGGTCATTAATGATGAGGGCATCACATCCGAATACTTTTCACTTTCAAGTCAACATGCAATGTGCACGATGGAATATGTGTATTTTTCCCGTCCAGATAGCAACATTGATGGAATTAATGTTCATACCGCTCGTAAAAATCTTGGTAAGCAAATGGCACTTGAAGCTAAGATTGAAGCCGATGTCGTCACAGGAGTTCCTGATTCAAGCATTTCTGCGGCAATTGGCTATGCTGAAGCTGCAGGTATTCCTTATGAAATGGGCTTAATTAAAAACCGTTATGTTGGCCGGACATTTATTCAGCCATCACAAAGTCTACGCGAACAAGGTGTGAAGATGAAACTTTCACCGGTAAGAGGGGTCGTAGAGGGTAAACGTGTCATTATGGTTGATGATTCAATCGTACGTGGAACAACGAGCAGAAGGATTGTTCGCATGCTAAAAGATGCAGGAGCAAAAGAAGTTCACGTTGTAATCAGCTCACCACCAATTAAAAACCCATGTTTCTATGGTATTGATACATCGAAAAAGGAAGAATTAATCGCGAGCTCTAAATCGGTGGAGGAAATACGTGAAATCATTGGTGCTGATTCATTAACTTTTTTAAGTGTCGAAGGTATGGTCGAAGCAATTGGTCGTCCGTTTCCTGGAGAAACGCGCGGTTCATGCCTAGCTTGCTTCACCGGAAATTATCCGACAGAAATTTATGATTACGAGCGAGAAAAAGCAAAATGTTAATAATGTCGGAAATAAAGAGTGATTTTCGGAGGAGGATTTCAAATGGCTAATGCATATAAGCAGGCTGGTGTTGATATAGAAGCTGGTTATGAAGCAGTAAATCGAATGAAAAAACATGTAAAGCGCACATTTCGTCCGGAGGTAATGAATGGACTGGGCGGTTTCGGAGGAATGTTTGATTTGTCTTCCCTGAACCTTAAAGAGCCTGTGCTAATTTCAGGAACGGATGGAGTCGGGACAAAACTTCTGCTCGCGTTCATGATGGATAAACATGATACTATTGGGGTAGATTGTGTAGCTATGTGCGTTAACGATGTTGTCGTTCAAGGCGCTGCGCCTTTGTACTTTTTAGATTATATTGCCTGCGGTAAAGCGGATCCTGAACGAATTGAAATGATAGTCAAAGGCATTGCAGACGGCTGCGAGCAGGCAGGCTGCGCTTTAATCGGTGGTGAAACGGCGGAAATGCCAGGTATGTACGAAACGGAAGAGTATGATGTGGCAGGATTTACTGTTGGAGCTGTTGAAAAATCACGCTTAATTACGGGTGAGACAATTTCGGCGGGTGATGTTGTTATTGGGCTTGCTTCAAGTGGTATTCACAGTAACGGATATTCTCTAGTTCGTAAAATCCTCCTTGAAGATTCAGGAATGGATCTACATGAATTCGTACCGGAGCTTGACTGCAAATTAGGCGATGAATTATTGAAACCGACAAAAATCTATGTCAAGTCTATTTTGTCCACACTTGAAAAGTTTGAAGTTAAGGGACTTGCCCATATTACGGGTGGAGGATTCATCGAGAATATTCCACGTATTCTTCCTGAAGATTGCGGTGTTGAAATCGGGCTTGGAAGTTGGACCATTCCACCTGTATTCTCGTTCCTTGAAGAAAAAGGGAACCTTGTTCAAGAGGAAATGTTCAATATTTTCAATATGGGGATTGGCATGACTGCTGTAGTGAAAAAAGAGGATGCGGCCGCTGTGGTTGCTCATCTACAGTCATGCGGTGAACAGGCTTCAGTTATTGGAACAATTGTGGATGGAAATGGAGTGTCGTTTAAACAATGAAGCGTCTCGCAGTCTTTGCATCAGGTAACGGAAGTAATTTCCAATCAATTGCTGACGCAATAAAAGATGGAGTTCTGAACGCGGAAATCTGCCTTGTTGTTTGCGATCGTGAAGATGCTTATGTGCTTGAAAGAGCTAGGCTTGAGAATATTAGAACCTTCTCTTTTTCAGCGAAAAAGTACTCAAGTAAGGTCGAGTTTGAAACGGAAATTTTGGAGATACTTCGTCAACTTGAGGTTGAATTTATTATTCTAGCTGGTTATATGCGTTTAATTGGGCCGACATTATTACAGGCGTATTCACACAGAATTGTTAACATTCATCCTTCACTTTTGCCTAATTTTCCAGGCAAGGATGCAATTGGTCAGGCTTTTGACGCAAGAGTGGAAGAAACCGGGGTCACGATTCATTATGTCGATGATGGTATGGACACGGGCCCAATCATTGCCCAAAAGACAGTACCGATTCTTGCAGGAGATACGAAAGACATTCTCCAAATAAGGATTCAGGAAACGGAACATGGCATGTATCCATCCGTTTTACAGCAGCTATTCCAAAAGAAATAACATACATTATGGAGGGACCAACATACCATGAAGAAACGTGCTTTAATTAGTGTATCGGATAAAACAGGTATTGTAGAATTTGCTAAGGGATTAATAGAAGCAGGGTTTGAAATTATTTCAACCGGCGGTACGAAAAAAACGTTGCAGGATAATGGTGTAGACGTGATTGGAATCAGTGACGTCACTGGTTTCCCGGAAATTTTAGATGGACGCGTTAAAACGCTTCATCCGAATGTCCATGGAGCAGTTTTAGCAAAACATGGTGATGCAGATCACGCGGCACAGCTTGCAGAACATAATATTGAGCCTATTCAACTTGTCTGTGTAAACCTATACCCATTCCAAGCTACAATTTCTAAACCGGATGTTACTGTAGAAGATGCAATTGAAAACATTGATATCGGTGGACCGACAATGCTTCGTTCTTCTGCAAAAAACCACGAGTATGTGACGGTTATCGTTGATTCCAATGATTATCCAACCGTATTGGCTGAACTGAAAGACGGAGGAGTTTCAAAAACAACGAATCGCCGTCTGGCTGCAAAAGTCTTCCGCCATACAGCAGCATATGATGCTGTTATTTCTGAATACATGACAGAGCTTGCTGAAGAAGAGAATCCAGAATCATTGACTGTTACTTATGAATTGAAACAGTCGCTTCGTTATGGAGAAAATCCGCATCAAAAGGCAGCTTTTTATAAAAAACCGCTTGGTTCTGTTTTCTCAATTGCTGAAGCGAAGCAATTACACGGAAAAGAGCTTTCTTTCAACAACATTAATGATGCAGATGCTGCACTTCAAATTGTAAAAGAATTCAATGAGCCCGCAGCAGTAGCTGTCAAACATATGAATCCTTGCGGCGTCGGTGTCGGAACAACCATATTAGAAGCGTACGAAAAAGCATACGAGGCGGATTCTACTTCCATCTTTGGTGGAATCATTGCCCTGAACCGTGAAGTAGATAAAGCAACTGCAGAAAAGCTTCATGAAATTTTCCTTGAAATCATCATTGCTCCTGCGTTTAAAGAAGAAGCAGTGGAAGTATTAACAAGCAAGAAAAACCTTCGCTTATTAACGATTGATTTCAACGCAGCTAAAAAACCTGAGCGTAAATTGACTTCAATTGAAGGCGGATTACTTATACAAGATCGTGATGCACATAGTTTGAAGGATGCAGAAGTAAAAGTAGCAACAAAACGCGAACCTACCCTTGAAGAGTGGAAAGCCCTAGAACTTGGCTGGAAAATCGTGAAGCATGTGAAATCAAATGCAATCGTGGTATGTAACGATCAAATGACATTAGGCGTTGGCGCTGGTCAAATGAACCGTGTCGGAGCTGCAAAAATTGCGCTAGAACAAGCCGGTGAAAGAGTAACAGGCAGTGCTTTGGCATCGGATGCTTTCTTCCCAATGGATGATACTGTTGAAGCGGCAGCGAAAGCAGGAGTTACGGCAATCATTCAACCGGGTGGCTCTGTAAAAGACCAAGATTCAATCAAGAAAGCTGATGAATATGGAATTGCAATGGTATTCACAGGGATTCGTCACTTTAAACATTAATCAAAGATGAGGTGCGATAATGAATGTACTAGTGATTGGCCGGGGTGGCAGGGAGCATGCTATTGCCCGCAAACTGTTTGAAAGTAAACGGGTGGAGAAAGTTTTTGCAGCACCAGGAAATCCGGGCATGACCGATGTAGCAAATCTGGTGCCTATTGAAGAAACAAATCATGAGGATTTGGTTGCTTTTGCAAAAGAAAATGCAGTTTCATTGACGGTAATTGGACCAGAAACGCCATTATTGAATGGACTAGCTGACGACTTTGCTAAAGCGGGCCTACAGGTGTTCGGCCCAAATAGCAGGGCTGCGGTCATTGAAGGAAGTAAATCTTTCGCTAAGGATTTAATGAAGAACTACAGCATTCCGACAGCAGAATATGAAACGTTTACTGATTTTGATTCTGCAAAGGCTTATATTGAAAAAATAGGAGCGCCCATCGTTATTAAGGCAGATGGCTTGGCTGCAGGCAAAGGTGTCGTAGTCGCAATGACGATGGAAGAGGCGTTAGACGCCATCCACGATATGCTTGTCGGGGCTAAGTTTGGAGAAGCTTCTGCCAAAGTTGTTATTGAGGAATTTCTCGATGGCGAGGAATTTTCGTTGATGGCATTCGTGAATGGTGAAAAAGTGTATCCGATGGTTATCGCCCAAGACCATAAGCGCGTTTTCGACGGAGATCAAGGTCCGAACACAGGAGGAATGGGTGCCTATTCACCGGTGCCGCAAATTTCCGATGAAATGGTTCAGACAGCTGTCGAAACAATCTTGCAGCCGACAGTAAATGCGATGATTTCAGAAGATCGTCGTTTTACCGGTATTTTATATGCCGGATTAATTGCTACGGAAAAAGGTACAAAAGTCATTGAGTTCAATGCTCGTTTTGGAGATCCGGAAACGCAAGTTGTTTTACCGAGGCTAAAAACGGATTTCGTTGATACGCTTGAAGCGGTCCTTTTAGGTAAGGATTTACAACTTGAATGGCATGAAGATGCAGTACTTGGTGTAGTGGTGGCAGCAGAGGGGTATCCTGGAGATTACAAAAAGAATTCAATCATTAAAGGGTTGGACAAGATTAATCCAGATGCTCATATTTATCATGCTGGAACTGCTAAAAATAGCGAGGGATCTTTTGTTTCAAACGGTGGCCGTGTGCTTCTGGTTGCTGCAAAAGGAAAAGATTTAGCCTCTGCTCAAGCTAAAGTATATAAAGAATTGAGTCATGTTGAAAAAGACGGGTTGTTTTGGCGTACAGATATCGGTTATCGTGCCATTCAATACAATTTATCATGATATTTGAAAGAAGCTGACTCTAAGAGAGTCAGCTTCTTCTTTAGAAAAAGATTTAATAAGAATCAGGTGAAGTAAAATCATTTTCCGTTTTTTGTTCTTTTTTCATTAATGTTTGTCCATTCTCCATAGCGTCCACGATTGGACAATAGCGTAGAATGCCTTCACCTATTTTCATAGCAGAAATCATGACGACAAATAAGTAAGATTGGTTTTTCCAAGGTTTTTTAACCATTTTTGCTGTTGCCCATGATAGAAAGGTAAAACCACAGGTAATCCGCATAAGTGCATTTATTATACTAATATTTTGTTTAAACTTCATAAAAAGTACATCCCTTCACAAAAAATTAACAATTTTTCAGTTAACATTACTGTGCTAATCTGGTAAGTATGTTAGTATGAAATAAAATTGGGTTTAAAATGGTTTTTTTATTGCATTTGTTTCAAAAAAATTATGGGGGAATGTTTATGCTTGAACAGCGCTATAGATGGAAAAATAAACATCTACGTGAACATATAGATGTGCTGGATGGCAATAGGGCACCACACATTCTGCTTAAAAATACGACTTATTTAAATCAGGCTTTACGAAAATGGGTGAAAGCGAATATCTGGATCTATGATGATCGCATAATCTATGTTGGCGAAAAGCTTCCTGAAAATATAGACCGCTGCGAAATGGTTGACTGTACAAATCAGTACCTGGTCCCGGGATATATTGAGCCGCATTCACATCCTTCTCAATTATATAATCCCCTTTCTTTTTCACGTTATGCATCTCATTTTGGGACAACGACATTAATCAATGATAACTTGCCATTTCTATTGCAGTTAGAAAAAAAGAAAGCGTTTTCTCTTTTGAAAGAACTTCGTAATATTCCTGTTACAATGTATTGGTGGAGTCGTTTTGATGGACAAACGGAATTAGTAGACGAGGATATGGTATTTTCACATGGTGCAGTTAAATCTTGGCTAGAGCACGATGCCGTACTACAGGGCGGTGAACTAACGGGATGGCCGAAGCTCCTCGACGGGGATGACATGATGTTGCACTGGATTCAGGAAGCAAAGCGGATGAGGAAGAAAATAGAAGGACACTTTCCGGGTGCGTCGGAGAAAACGTTGGCGAAGATGACGTTGTTTGGTGCTGATTGTGATCATGAGGCAATGACAGGCGATGAGGTCATGTCTCGTCTGCTACAGGGTTATTATGTTTCACTAAGGCATTCTTCTATCCGACCGGATCTTCCTAAGTTGATACAAGAAATACATGATATGGGCATCGATCATTATGACAAATTCTTTTATACAACAGATGGATCACCTCCATCTTTTTATGAAGGTGGTTTTATAGACAGCTTAATCAAAATAGCAATAGAGCAAGGTGTTCCGGTCATTGATGCTTATAATATGGCAACTATTAATATCGCCCGCTATTATAATATTGAATATCTTCATGGTAATATTGCTACTGGAAGGGTTGCCAACATTAATTTTCTGACAGATATAAAGGATCCGGCACCAGTTTCTGTAATGGCAAAAGGGAAATGGGTGAAACGGGATGGTGAAGTAATTCCCGATTCTCAGGAAATCAACTGGAGCGATTTTGATTTTAAACCGCTTGAACTTGATTGGGATCTTAGTTTAAAGGAAGATTTTGAATTTTCTATGCCGTTTGGAATTGAACTGGTTAATAACGTAATCACGAAGCCATATTATCTTTCCAATGACGTTGGGCATGAAGAACTGACCTTTAAAGATGATGAATGCTTTTTCATGCTCATTGACCGTGAAGGTAAATGGCGCATTAATACGATATTAAAAGGCTTTGCCAATAAATTGTGTGGTTTTGCAGGTTCTTATACAAATACGGGTGACATAATCTTAATTGGTAAACGGAAACAGGATATGCATATAGCATTTAACCGGTTGAAGGAAATTGGCGGTGGTATCGTTTTGACTGAACAAGGCCAGGTGATACATGAACTGCCTTTAAAATTAAAAGGAGTCATGTCCAATAAGGAGGTTCCTGAACTAATTAAAGAAGAGAATGAGTTGAAAAAGCTGCTACGTGAAAGGGGTTATCGTTTTGCTGATCCGGTGTATACCCTTTCATTCTTTTCAACAACTCATCTTCCCTATATAAGGGTAACCCAGCGAGGAGTATATGATGTAATGAATAAAACTATACTCTTTCCTACTATAATGCGTTAAAATATAAGAGAAGAAATGGTTAAAAAATCAGGGGAGTGGAAAGATGAAATTTAAGAGAGTTCTTTTCATCATTATTGCTATTTTTCTGCTAGCAGGCTGTTCGACTAAAGAAGAACCTGTACCAGATGACAGTAAGCCGAAAGATGCAGCTGTCATTAAAAATACAGATGTTAAAAATGAGCCTTCCAACATGTTTCCACTTACTGGTGTAGCCACGAATGAAGATACCGAGCAAAGGGCTGTAGCGGTGATGATTAATAATCATCCAAAAGCGCGTCCACAATCTGGTCTCTCAGATGCGGACATAGTCTATGAATTGCTGGCGGAAGGCGACATAACCAGATTTTTAGCTGTTTTCCAAAGTGAAATGCCGAACCAAATCGGACCGGTTCGGAGTGCAAGGGACTATTATATCGAAATGGCCAAAGGTTTGGACTGCATCTATGTGTGTCATGGGAATAGCCCAGAGGCAAAAACCATGCTGGACAAAGGATATATTGATAACTTGAACGGCCTATATTATGATGGTACTTTGTTTCAGCGCTCAACAGATCGAAACGCACCGCATAATTCCTACACTTCTTTTGATAATATTGAAAAGGGCGCGAAGGAAAAAGGATATGAGCTGACAGGTGCACCAGAGCCATTTACTTTCCTGACAGAGGAAGAGGCGGCTGGTCTTCAAGGAGAATCGGCTTTGAAAATTGAGATATCCTACGGATCGGCAGAGTTCAATGTAAGGTATGAATATGAAGGAACAGAAGAGAAATATAAACGTTATTCTAATGGTGAGCAAACAGTCGAGCATAAATCAAGCAAACCGATTTTACTGGATAATATATTCATCATTGAGACCACTCATCAAGTGGTTGATGATAAAGGACGCCTTAAAAYTGATTTAAAAAGTGGCGGAAAAGGTTATTTACTTCAAAAGGGGAAGGTCAATGAAGTAGAATGGGTTAATAAAGATGGTCGAATTATACCAGTGAAAAACGATAAAGAAGTAGGGTTGATACCGGGGAAAACTTGGGTCAATATTATTCCGAATCAACCTGGTTTAGTAGAAGACGTCTCATTTTGATACCCATGAAAATTGAGGGGGAGAAACATGCAAATTGATAAGTTAAGAGGGAAAGAAACGGATCAGCTGTTTAAGTCGATACTTTCCTTGCGCGATTTAGACGAATGCTATCGATTTTTTGATGACTTATGTACAGTCAATGAAATTTCATCATTAGCACAGCGCCTTGAAGTAGCCCGTATGCTTGAAGAAGGTAAAACCTATCATAAAATCGAAAACGAAACAGGTGCTAGCACGGCCACGATTTCTAGGGTTAAACGCTGCTTAAACTACGGAAATGATGCCTACACCATGGCTCTTAACCGTATAAAGGAAAACGTTGAAGAAACAACGGAATCTTAATGAATTCGATTTTTTTATATTGTATGAAATAGAAAAAGCCGAGGAATTCGTTTCCCGGCTTTTTATTTTGAGCAAGCGTTTTCTATAGCAGCTACCGTCCAGTCGTATCCGTGTTATATTGGATTTTAGATTCAGAGGTTTCCAGTTGGTAAACATTTTATCGATACTTCTCTTTTTTAATGAAAAATCTTAATGCTATAATGGTGAAATGGGAAGTGTGAATGGAGGATTATAATGTACGATTTTCGCGAGTGGAAACATGTTTTCAAACTCGATCCAAATAAAGAAATAAGCGATGAGGCGTTAGAGAAAGTCTGTGAATCTGGTACAGATGCAATTATGGTTGGAGGCACCGATGGAATTACGCTTGAGAATGTACTTCATTTGATGGCGCGAGTTAGGCGATATACAGTCCCATGTGTGATGGAGATTTCATCGGTTGAAACAGTGACGCCGGGATTCGATTTATATTTTATTCCGAGTGTCCTAAATAGCACCAATCCGGATTGGATGATGAAACTGCATCAGCAAGCAGTCAAAGAATACGGATACCTTTTGAATTGGGATGAAATTTTCGTAGAAGGATATTGCATCTTAAATCCTGAGTGTAAGGCGGCTCAATTGACGAAAGCTAATACGGATCTGGATATGGATGATGTGGGTGCATATGCAATGATGGCAGAAAAGATGTTCAAACTGCCAGTTTTTTATCTTGAATACAGCGGTGCTTATGGCGATGTCCAGATGGTGGAAGCGGCGAGAGAGAGTTTGGAGAATACTGTACTATTCTACGGTGGTGGGATTAAATCAGTAGAGCAGGCCAAAGAGATGGCGGAGTTTGCGGACGTAATCGTTGTTGGCAATGTGATCTATGAAGATTTGAAAACGGCGCTTGCAACAGTTGAGGCAGTTAAATGATAATTTGACCAAAATGTAAATAGGGAAAAAATGTAGTATACTAAAACAGAAACGAATGTTCGTATAGGTGGTGTGATAATGCAATATTTAGCGGAAAAATTACTAATAGGTTTGAATGAACAGCAACAAAAAGCAGTAAAAGCAACAGATGGTCCACTTCTAATTATGGCTGGGGCAGGAAGTGGAAAGACGCGTGTGCTGACTCACCGTATTGCTTACTTGATGGTTGAGAAGGAAATAGCACCTTGGAATATCCTTGCAATCACATTTACTAATAAAGCCGCACGTGAAATGAAAGAAAGAATCCGTAGCATTCTGGGCGGTGCGTCCGAAGATATCTGGATTTCAACGTTCCACTCGATGTGTGTCCGTATTTTGCGAAGAGATATTGATCGGATTGGATTTAATAGGAATTTCTCAATATTAGATACGACGGATCAGCAATCAGTCATTAAGCAAATTATGAAAGACCGTAATATGGATACAAAGAAATATGATTACCGGGCCATTTTAGGTAGTATCAGTTCAGCAAAAAATGAATTGGTCGGACCAGAAGAATACCTCAAAACTGCGTCAGATTATTTTACTAAAGTAACGGCAGATGTATATACAGAATACCAAAAACGTTTGCGGAAAAATTCAGCCCTCGATTTTGATGATTTGATCATGATGACGATTCAATTGTTCCAACTTATACCGGAAGTGCTAGAATATTATCAGCGGAAGTTTCAATACATTCATGTTGATGAGTATCAAGATACAAACCGGGCTCAATATATGCTTGTTAAACTGCTAGCTTCACGATTCCGTAATCTCTGTGTTGTAGGGGATTCAGATCAGTCGATCTATCGCTGGCGCGGTGCGGATATTGCGAATATCCTTTCATTTGAAAAAGATTATCCTAATGCCAATATGATTTTCCTTGAACAGAATTATCGTTCAACGAAAAAGATTCTTGAAGCGGCGAATAAGGTCATCGATAATAATCGAAACCGGAAGCCGAAAAATCTTTGGACCGAGAATGTAGAGGGTAATAAGATTTTCTATTACCGTGCAGACAATGAACAAGGGGAAGCGCAATTTGTAGCAGGAAAGATAAATGAATTAGCTAAGGACGGTAGTAGAAAATATTCCGATATAGCAATCCTTTACAGAACAAATGCACAATCACGGGTAATGGAGGAAGTTCTGCTTAAATCCAATATTAACTATGCAATCGTCGGCGGCACTAAGTTCTATGATCGTAAAGAGATTAAGGATTTACTTGCCTATCTGCGTCTTATTGCAAATCCTGATGATGACATCAGTCTTCGCCGTGTAATAAATGTACCGAAACGAGGTATTGGTGCAACTTCAATGGACAAAGTAGCAGATTATGCAGATCAATATGATCTTTCCATTTATAAAGCACTTGAGTCCGTGGAAATGATTGGGATAAGCGGGAAGGCTACCAAAGCAGCAAGGGAATTCCACACGTTAATTACTAACTATACAAATCAGCAGGAGTACTTATCTGTGACGGAACTGGTGGAAGAAGTCATTAAAAAAACCGGTTACCGTGAGATGCTGCAAGCAGAAAAAACAATTGAATCACAAAGCCGTCTTGAAAATATAGATGAGTTTTTATCTGTAACGAAAGCATTCGAAAGTAACAGCGAGGACAAATCATTGATTGGCTTTTTAACTGACCTGGCGTTGGTTGCTGATATTGATCAATTAGATGAGAACTCCGAAGAAGCTACAAATACGGTAACGTTAATGACACTACATTCGGCGAAGGGATTAGAATATCCGGTAGTCTTTTTACTGGGCCTTGAAGAAGGAGTTTTCCCTCATAGCCGCTCGCTCATGGATGAGGAGGAGATGGAAGAAGAACGCCGTCTTGCTTATGTGGGGATTACAAGGGCTGAAAATGAGTTGTTCATCAGTAATGCTCAAATGCGGACACTGTATGGACGGACGAGCATGAATCCAGTTTCACGGTTCATCGGAGAAATACCCGAGGAACTTCTTGAAGATCTTAAACCGAAACCTGCTCCTAGATCCAAGCAGACTCCATTCAGTTCTCCGGCGAGAACAGGGAACACTGCGACGGCTTCCACAAGAAAAATGCCTACCTTTGGGCGAGCTGTTTCTGCCCCATCTGCAACAGGTGGTGAAGAGATTGGTTGGGCAGTTGGTGACAAGGCTTCCCATAAAAAATGGGGGATTGGAACCGTGGTGAGTGTAAAAGGAGAAGGCGAAGGAAAGGAACTGGATATTGCATTCCCAAGTCCAATCGGCATTAAACGCCTATTGGCGAAATTTGCACCAATAGAAAAAGCCTAAGCTATGAATATGCGTCTACTGGTGAAGAATAGGGATATCTGACTTAGACACCGCTCTTCTAAGATGAAGTGCGGTGGAGTCTTCTTTAGAAAGGATTGAACGTATGGACATACAAGCTGCAGAGAAGATTGTTCTTGAGCTGCAAACTTTATTGAACCAATATAGCTATGAATATTATGTGTTGGACCAGCCATCCGTACCTGATGCTGAATATGATCGGCTTTTACGTGAATTAATTGAGTATGAAGAGAAATTTCCCGAGCTGAAAACAGCCGATTCTCCAACACAGCGGGTCGGTGGGGCCATCCTGGATATGTTCGAAAAAGTGGAGCATACGACACCGATGCTTAGCCTAGGTAATGCTTTCAATGAAAGTGACCTACGCGATTTCGACAGAAAGGTCCGACAGGCTGTAGGTGACAATTTTTCCTATGTATGTGAATTGAAAATAGATGGACTAGCCGTCACACTTCAATATGAAAATGGATATTTCGTAAGAGGAGCAACCCGAGGAGACGGAACAATTGGTGAAGATATTACCGAAAACCTGAAAACAATCAAGTCAATTCCTTTGAAGGTACGGGAGCCTATTGCCATAGAAGTGCGTGGTGAGGCATTCATGCCAAAAAAATCATTCGAATCTCTAAATAAGGCGAAGGAAGAACGCGGGGAAGAACCTTTTGCAAATCCTCGTAATGCAGCTGCTGGCTCTTTGAGACAACTTGACCCAAAACTTGCCGCGAAACGGAACTTGGATGTATACCTTTATGCGATTGCTGATTTAGGTGAAACAGGGGTTCGTTCTCACAGCGAGGGTCTAGATTTATTGGATGAACTAGGGTTTAAAACAAATAAAGAACGAAAAACCTGTACGAATATAGAGGAAGTTCTTGCTTATATTGAAGAATGGACTGAACAACGTCCAAACTTGGCCTACGATATCGATGGAATTGTCGTAAAAGTGGATTCACTTGAACAGCAGGATGAACTAGGCTTTACGGCAAAAAGTCCGCGATGGGCGATTGCCTACAAATTTCCAGCCGAAGAAGTCATCACAACACTAAGAGCTATCGAGCTGAATGTTGGCCGGACGGGAGTGTTGACACCAACGGCTGTTTTGGATCCTGTTCGGGTAGCGGGAACGACTGTGCAACGAGCTTCGCTGCATAACGAAGATTTAATCCGTGAAAAGGACATCCGTATTGGAGATCAAGTGGTCGTGAAAAAAGCAGGCGATATCATTCCAGAGGTCGTCAATGTACTAGCAGAACGTCGTACGGGGGAAGAAGTAGAGTTCCAGATGCCGACTGAGTGCCCAGAATGTGATAGCGAGCTTGTCCGACTGGACGGGGAGGTCGCCCTACGATGCATCAACCCGAAATGTCCGGCACAAATCCGAGAGGGCTTGATTCACTTTGTATCACGAACAGCAATGAATATCGACAGTTTAGGTGAAAAAGTAATTAGCCAGTTATTTAAGGAAGCGCTCATACAGGATGTAGCTGATATTTATAAGCTTACATACGATCAAGTGATAGCATTGGAACGGATGGGAGATAAATCCGTCAATAAACTCCTTCAGGCAATCGAAGCTTCGAAAAGCAATTCGCTAGAAAAATTACTATTCGGCCTTGGTATCCGCCATGTTGGTTCGAAAGCAGCGAAGACCCTTGCGAGGGAATTCGGCACTATGGAAGCATTAAGCAAGGCGAGCCGTGAAGAACTTACAGCAATTAATGAAATTGGAGAAAAAATGGCTGATTCCATCGTGGCGTATTTTGAATTGGAGGAAGTGCATGCACTGTTGAATGAGTTGGAAGCAGCCGGTGTGAACCTTACCTATAAAGGGGCAAGAGCTGTTTCTATAGAAGAAATCGATTCCATTTTCGCTGGAAAAACAGTCGTTTTGACAGGGAAACTGCATCAGCTAACACGTAATGAAGCGAAAGAAAAATTAGAGGCGCTAGGAGCTAACGTTGCCGGAAGTGTCAGCAAGAAAACGGATTTGGTCGTGGCCGGCGAAGATGCTGGTTCCAAACTAGAAAAGGCAGAAGGCCTAGGCGTTCTCGTATGGGATGAAGAGAGACTGATTGAGGAACTAAAAAAATAAGAGGTGTAGCTATGAGGAAACACTCTATTTTGGGGATGATTCTTATACTACTTCTTGCTGGATGTGCACCTAGTTTTGAGGATAAGCAAGAGGTAGTTCAAGACTCCAAAAACGACAAGGATACAGCAATTATTCCGAAGTATAAAATTTCGGAAGAATATTATCAAACGATTCTTCCGTTTGAGCCATCAAAAGCCCGCGGTTTGGTCGTTTCGAATTTAAATACTCGATATGATATCGAAGAGTTTGAAAATGGACTGATGCGGTTGGCGCAAACTCAATTTGACCCGGAAGAATACCTATTTCAAGAGGGGCAAATGCTCGACAGTTCCAAGATATCATCCTGGTTGAACAGAAAATATACAAAAAGCCAGTTGAAAGAAAAGAACATGAAAGAAAAGGATAACGAAGGTTTAAATCCTGTTGATTCAGGAGAAGGTGACATTGATAAGCGGAATGATGAAAATCCAATTTATCTTGCTCATATTTTAGAACATAATTATTTAGTCAAAACAAAAGATAATTCAGTGAGCCTTGGCGGAGTTGTAATAGGCCTTGCCCTAAATTCAGTCCATTACTATCAAAAAGAAGCATACGGGGCAACCTATGAAAAGAAAATTGATAGTAAAGAACTAAAACAAGAAGGGGAGAAAATTGCTGAGGAAGTCTTAAAAAGATTGCGTAAAATGGACAAGCTGAAAAATGTTCCGATTACGATTGCCTTGTTTGAGCAAAATGAAAAATCTTCTGTAGTTCCTGGGAATTTTATTTCCTATACGAATATCGGGAAAAACTCTAACAATATTGGAAAATGGACAGACTTAAACGAAGAATACTTCCTATTTCCTTCGGCAGGTGCAGAAAAAAAATATAGGGATGACGTCAACACATTCACAAATTTTAAAGAAGATGTTGAAGAATATTTCCCTAACTTTAATGGAGTTATTGGCAGGGCATTTTATATGGATGACCAATTACAAAGCTTGAACATCGATATTCCTATCCAATTTTATGGAAACTCAGAAGCGATTGGCTTTACACAATATGTAGCTGGTCTTGTAATGGAACGTTTCCCTAAATATATTGCCGTACAAGTATCGATCACTTCTGTAAATGGACCCGAAGCACTTATTGTTCGCGAGGCAAATCAAGACGAACCAACCGTGCATATATACGAATAAAAAAAGATGAAGCTTAACAAGCTTCATCTTTTTTATTTGGAACAAATCTAGCCATGAGTAACCTTAACAAAATGGCTTTATGCCTGGCTATTATTCTTGAATGCTATTATCTTATTTATACATAATTTGAAGAGTTTAACAGTTTTAGTTAGAATAAGATTGATAGTGTTGAAAAGTTATTTAAAACAGGGAGGGATTGTTTTGGTGCAATTGTATAAACATGAACCGTTTACGGATTTTTCTCAAGTGGCAAATAGCGAGGCGTATCAACAGGGGTTAGGCAGGGTGAAAACATACTTAGGTCAGAATTATGATTTAGTCATTGGTGGAGAAAAAATCTCTACAGAAAATAAAATTATTTCTATTAATCCAGCCAAAAAAGAAGAAGTGATAGGCTATGTATCGAAAGCCAATCGTGATTTGGCTGAGAAGGCGGTTCAGGCAGCGGATGCGGCCTTTCAGACATGGCGTAAGGTAGAGCCTGAAGTAAGGGCAGATATACTGTTCAAAGCGGCAGCTATTGTCCGACGGAGGAAACATGAATTTTCGGCCTTGCTGACGAAAGAAGCTGGCAAGCCGTGGAATGAGGCAGATGGTGATACGGCTGAGGCTATCGATTTCTTAGAGTTTTATGCAAGGCAGATGCTCAAATTAAAAGACGGAATTCCTGTACAGAGCAGACCGAATGAAAATAATCGCTATGATTATATTCCACTTGGAGTGGGAATTATTATTTCCCCCTGGAATTTTCCTTTTGCTATTATGGCAGGAACGACTGTTGCTGCCATCGTAACGGGAAATACGGTTCTGTTAAAACCGGCATCGACTACTCCAGTTATCGCGGCTAAATTTGTGGAGGTGATGGAGGAAGCAGGTCTGCCTAAGGGGGTATTGAACTTTGTCCCGGGGAGCGGTTCAGAAGTAGGCGATTATCTTATCGATCACCCCCGCACCCGTTTTGTTTCATTTACAGGATCTCGTGAAGTAGGCACGAGAATTTATGAACGTGCCGCAAAAGTGAATGAAGGCCAAATTTGGCTGAAGCGGGTGATTGCGGAAATGGGTGGTAAAGATACGATTGTAGTTGATAAGGAAGCGGACCTTGAATTGGCTGCTCAATCGATCGTGAATTCGGCATTCGGTTTTTCCGGGCAAAAGTGTTCTGCCTGTTCCCGGGCTGTCATTGTTGCTGAAGTATATGATCAGGTGCTAGAGCGTGCTTTAGAACTGGCAAAGGAATTGTCCGTTGGTGATCCAGAAGATGGTGCAAACTTCATGGGGCCGGTTATCGATGGTCAAGCTTATAAAAAAATCATGGAATACATTGAAATTGGGAAACAAGAAGGTCGTTTAGCTGCTGGTGGAAAGGGTGATGATACAACCGGTTATTTCATTGAACCAACGATCATTGCCGATCTTGATCCGTATGCCCGGCTCATGCAAGAAGAGGTTTTCGGCCCAGTTGTTGCTTTTTCGAAAGCAAAAGACTTTGATGAAGCGATTGAGATTGCAAATAATACGGATTATGGCCTGACGGGAGCAGTAATTACGAATAATCGTGAACATATGGAAAAAGCACGTGATGATTTTCATGTGGGAAATCTATACTTTAACCGTGGATGTACGGGCGCAATTGTAGGCTATCAGCCGTTTGGAGGCTTTAATATGTCAGGTACAGACTCAAAAGCAGGAGGACCTGATTATCTTATCCTTCACATGCAAGGAAAAACGACTTCAGAAGCATATTAATGGAAATGTAATCCCTTCCTATTTAGGAAGGGATTTTTGCAAGAATCGAGAACATTTGACTAATTTGACTGCCTTCTTGGAATTTCCCCGGAAATTTCGGCAACTTTCTCATATTTCCCGGAAAATACTTCTTTTTCTTTAAGAAATATTTGAATTTCGACAAGGTATCTCTTGTTGCTTTACTGTGCAATAGTTTGATATGATTTAAACGATGATTTTATGGAGAAAAGCGACTATTTTAGTCGATTTGGATATTTTTTCGGAGGTGAAGAGAATGTCACGAATTTCTATGGAACAAGTAAAACACGTTGCCCATTTGGCTCGTTTGGCAATTACGGAAGAAGAAGCAGAACAGTTTCAGAATCAGCTTGAACAAATGATTTCGTTTGCGGAGCAGTTGAATGAACTTGATACGGATCAGGTAAACCCGACTTCTCACGTTTTGGATATGAAAAATGTAATGCGCGAAGATGTTGCAAAACCAGGATTACCAGTAGAAGAAGTAGTTAAGAATGCACCGGATAGCAAAGAAGGATATATCCGTGTACCAGCCATTATGGAATAAGGAGGGACAATGATGTCGTTGTTCGAACAAAAAGTTTCCGAGCTTCATCAACGTTTACATAATAAAGAGATCAGCGTTACTGATCTTGTTAACGAATCGTATAAGCGAATCGGACAGGTAGAAGACAAGGTGAAGGCATTTTTGACATTAGATGAAGAAAACGCCCGCAACCAAGCAAAACAATTGGATGACCAATTAGTAAAAGGCGAGAGCCAAGGCGCCCTGTTTGGCATGCCAATCGGTGTGAAGGATAATATTGTTACTAAAAATTTACGGACAACTTGTGCGAGCAAAATTTTGGAGAACTTTGATCCAATCTATGATGCAACCGTTGTTCAAAAGCTACAGCAGGCAGAAACGGTGACAATTGGAAAATTGAACATGGATGAATTTGCGATGGGTTCTTCAAATGAGAACTCAGCATATCAGGCAACACGCAATCCATGGAATACGGATTATGTACCAGGTGGCTCTTCAGGTGGTTCAGCTGCATCTGTCGCTTCTGGTGAAGTCTTATTCTCATTAGGTTCTGACACAGGTGGATCAATTCGCCAACCAGCTGCATACTGCGGAGTTGTCGGCTTAAAGCCTACATATGGACGGGTTTCCCGTTTCGGACTTGTAGCCTTTGCTTCTTCATTAGATCAAATCGGTCCGGTGACAAGAACGGTTGAAGATAATGCATACCTTCTTGAAGCGATTTCAGGCGTCGATCCAATGGATTCCACATCTGCTAACTTAGACGTACCGAATTTTGTGAATTCATTAACAGGCGATGTTAAAGGGTTGAAAATTGCAGTTCCTAAAGAATACCTTGGTGAAGGTGTTGGGGAAGAAGCACGTAATTCTGTACTTGAAGCTTTAAAAGTATTAGAAGGACTTGGAGCTGTATGGGAAGAAGTTTCTCTGCCGCATTCCAAATATGCTCTAGCAGCTTACTATTTGCTTTCTTCATCAGAAGCATCGGCAAACCTTTCCCGTTTTGACGGCGTTCGCTTCGGTCACCGTACAGATAATGCAGAAACCTTAATTGATATGTACAAGCAAACTCGATCGGAAGGATTCGGTGACGAAGTAAAACGCCGTATCATGCTTGGAACTTTCTCCTTAAGCTCTGGTTATTATGATGCTTATTATAAAAAGGCTCAAAAAGTGCGTACATTGATCAAAAAAGACTTTGAAGATGTATTTGAAAAATATGATGTAATCGTTGGACCGACAACACCTACACCAGCTTTCAAAATCGGTGAAAAAGTTGCCGATCCATTAACGATGTATGCGAATGATATTTTAACGATTCCTGTCAACCTTGCTGGCGTACCAGGTATTTCCGTACCTTGTGGTTTCGCTGCTAATGGTCTTCCGCTTGGTCTGCAAATGATCGGGAAGCATTTTGATGAAAGCACGATTTACCGCGCTGCTCACGCATTTGAGCAAGCAACAGATTTTCATAAACAATTTCCTAAGCTGTAAGGGGTGAAAAAAATGGACTTTGAAACGGTAATTGGTCTAGAAGTACACGTAGAATTAAAAACAGATTCAAAAATTTTCTCATCGAGCCCGAACCAATTCGGTGCCTCTCCAAATAGCAATACGACTGTAATCGATCTTGGCTATCCAGGTGTATTGCCTGTCGTCAATAAAAAGGCTGTTGATTTTGCAATGAAAGCTGCTATCGCGCTAAATTGTGAAGTGGCAGAAATCACGAAATTTGACCGGAAAAACTATTTTTATCCAGACAATCCGAAAGCTTACCAAATTTCTCAATTCGATCAGCCAATCGGTGAACATGGCTGGATTGAAATCGAAGTCGGTGGCAAGAAAAAGAAAATCGGCATTACACGTATTCATATGGAAGAAGATGCTGGTAAGCTGACACATAAAGGGAACTATTCACTTTGTGATTACAACCGCCAAGGTACTCCGCTTGTTGAGATCGTATCCGAGCCGGATATCACGTCTCCTGAAGAAGCGTATGCTTATCTGGAAAAATTGAAATCCATTATTCAATACACGGGTGTTTCCGATTGTAAAATGGAAGAAGGCTCACTTCGCTGTGATGCTAACATTTCCTTGAAACCAGTTGGGCAAAAAGAATTCGGTACGAAAACTGAATTGAAAAACTTGAACTCATTCAACTTCGTTCGTAAAGGGTTGGAGCATGAAGAAATCCGACAAGCAGAGGTATTGAATGAAGGCGGCGTAATCGAACAGGAAACACGTCGTTTCGATGAAGCTACAGGTAGAACAGTTCTAATGCGTATTAAAGAAGGCTCTGATGATTACCGCTATTTCCCGGAACCAGATTTATTGACTATCCATATCGACGAAGAATGGAAAGCACGCATTACTGCGGAGATTCCAGAACTTCCAGATGCACGAAAAAAACGTTACGTTGAAGAATTTGGTTTACCAGAGTATGATGCTGCTGTTTTAACGGTAACAAAAGAAATGGCTGATTTCTTTGAAGCAACAGTTGCTTCAGGTGCGGATGCGAAACTTGCATCGAACTGGATCATGGGTGAGGTTTCTGCTTTCTTAAACGCAGAAGGGAAAGAACTGCATGATGTTGCGTTGACTGCTGAATCATTGGCAGGGATGATCAAACTGATTGAAGATGGTACAATTTCTTCTAAAATCGCGAAAAAGGTATTCAAAGAGTTGATCGAAAACGGTGGTAACGCAGAAACGATCGTTAAGGAAAAAGGACTTGTCCAAATTTCTGACGAAGGTGCATTACGATCAGCGGTTGAAGAAGCTTTGAATAATAACCCGCAATCAATTGAAGATTTTAAAGCTGGTAAACAAAAAGCAATCGGCTTCCTTGTCGGACAAATTATGAAAGCGACAAAAGGCCAAGCTAATCCACAACTTGTTAATAAAATTTTGGTTGAAGAAATCAATAAACGTTAATAATTGACCGTATCACTTTCTAAGTGATGCGGTTTTCATATGGTTATCAAAAGAGTTTTACGAGGAAATACTGGAACTTGTGAGTGAGAAATTAATTTTATATTTTTTTTGGAGTTATCTGTAGGGGTAACTCCTTTTTGTGTCGTCTATTATATGAATGCTTAAATGAAAGGGGGGAGAGAAGTGACAGATGAGTTAGTGGAGAAGGTGAGAGGTGGAAATGATCATGCTTTCCGGATATTGATAGAAACGTATAAGGAGACGATTTTTAGAACCGTCTATTCCGTTTTACGCAATCAAAAGGATGCAGAAGATGTCACCCAGGAAGTCTTTATCAAAATCTATACTTCTCTTCCTCAATATAAAAATCAAGGTTTCAAAACATGGATTACGCGTATTGCCGTCAATCATGCAATAGATTTGAAGAGAAAACGAGAAAGGCAAAAGGAAGAATCACATGAAGTACAGACTTCGGAAGCTCATTTAGGCCTATCTGATGATGTTGAGGCAGTATTTTTTCGAAATGAAAAACGAAAGCAAGTATTACGGAAGCTGAATGACCTTCCGGAGGGGTATCGGGACGTTGTGTATGGCTATTACATACAAGAAAAAACATTCCAGCAAATTGCAGAGGAACAGCAGATTCAAGTCAAATCTGTTGAGGTAAAGCTATATCGGGCAAGGAATTGGATGAGAAAACATTGGAAAGAGGAGGATTTTTCATGAACCATGTTTCTGAAGCAGGGTGGATTGCTTATTTGGCGGATGAAATGCCTGATAATCTAAAAATAGAATATGAAAATCATTTATACTCCTGTGACGAGTGTTTAACAGTCTATATGGAGGCGATGGAAAGAGCCGAATCTAGTCTGCTCGTTGAAGAACTTGATATCGCAGATTCTGTTATGAGCTCGATTACTCAACTAAATGAAGTATCTTTTGAAGAGGTTAAGCAAATCAAAAAAGAAAAATCTCTTCGGACGATTACAAGACATTACCTGATTGCCGCTGGTTTTACGATTCTATTAATGGCGGCCGGAGTTTTTCAATCCCTGACTGAATACGTTGATTCTGTAGAATCCAGTACTGTAAAGGAAACTCAGACCTTAACCGATGGTCTTATTGATAAAACATTTAATTGGATGGACTCTATTGAAAAGAAAAATAAGGAGGGGTTTAGAAATGAATAAAAGTCCGATATTAGCTTTTTTGTTATCATTTCTGCCGGGTTTTGGTCATTTTTACCTAGGTAGGAGATATAAAGGTTTATTTTATTTTCTAGCCACGCTTGGATTAGGGCTGGGAGGCTTTTTTCTTACATTGATTAGTCAAGTGGAAGCGTTTCTTGCCTTTTCCATTATAGGAATGGTGTTTTATATCATCAGTATATTTGACTTGGTAGTTACCTCTCTAAGAAATCCTAAAAGCGAAACGGATGCAGGCGGAATAGTGGATCAGCCGGAAGCAGAAAGATTCTATGTAATTGTCCTTTCATTCGTGCCTGGTCTCGGACATTTCCAGCTCGGCCTCATGAATCGGGGACTTATTTTTCTAATTGGCTTTTTAGGCCTTGGCATTATGGTGATATTCATCAGTGTGATGACACAAATGGAAGGTCTGCTAATATTCATGGCTTTATTGCCAGTTATCTGGATTTACAGCTTTTTTGATTCTGTTCAACAGCTGAATAAAAAGCAGAGGGGTGAGGAGCTTATTGATCGAACCGTGTTGGAAGATTTCGAAGAGAGACGGGAATCTGGGAAGAAGAGTAAATCGGTCGCGACTTTATTCGCCATTTTCCCTGGGGCAGGTCATTTATATTTAGGGCTGCAGAAACGCGGAATCCAATTGATGGCCGGCTTTTTATTCGCCATTTATATATTGGATTTACTCCGTTTAGGATTCTTCTTTTTCCTTATTCCGATCATCTGGTTTTACAGCTTTTTTGATGGATTACAAAAAGCGGCTAAAATGGAAGAGGGTCCTGTTGAAGATACGCCCATAATTTCGGGAATTGTCAATCAGCAAAAATGGATAGGCCTTGGTTTGGTGGGTCTAGGAATTTATTTCTTGGCAAGTAACATTATCGTTCCGGCAATTGCACCTCATTTAGATGAATGGGTTGGAAGCAACTTAGAATATTGGTTTAGAGATTATTTTCAAAAAGGACTCGTGTGTATCCTTCTTATAGGTGGAGGAATAAAATTGTTAGCTGGAAGTAAAAAAACGAGAGACAAGGAGGAGACAAAATGAGAACATGGAGAGTCGGAACAATTTCAATGGGAGTCTCTCTGGTTGGTTTAGGTATGATTTTACTGATTTCTCAAATTGCAAATATGAATATGACGACGATTCTTCTTTCTTGGTGGCCGTTACTTTTCATTATTTTGGGAGTGGAAATTCTCTTCTATATCTATTTTTCCAGAAAAGAAAGTTCCTTTGTAAAATATGATATTCTTAGTATTCTTTTCGTAGGATTGCTTGGAACGACGGGAATTGTTTTAATTCTGCTGACATCAAGTGGAATAATGGATCAAGTCAGGGCAGCCGTGCAAAGCGAAGAAAAAACAGTGAATTTACCTGGGTTCAATGAAAAGGCTGGAAAAGACATTCATAGGGTCGTTCTAGATTCTGGATCATACCCATTGACGGTTGAAAGTGGGACCGATGAAGAAGTTTCTATATTCGGGACGTAAGATGAGCATGTAACAGTAGATGCTGAATCCCTGTTGAAAAAGACGGAAGATTATTTAATGGTTGAGAGAAACGGTGATACACTTTATATCAGCTTCAAGGATTTACCGGTTCAAAATAGCCTTTTAGGCGGAGGCAGGACGAATCTCAAGGCTACTCTTATTATCCCTGCTGAATTATCATTAGAGATTAATGGACAAAGCACGGATCTTGTCTTAAAGCCAAGACAGCTTTTAAGTAATTGGAGTGTAAAAGATAGCGGCTACCTAAGTGTATACCTTCAAGAAAATAGTGATATCAAGATTGAAGCAAAAGGTGTCGAGGAGCTCGAGGGGCCTGAAAATAGCTGGAAAACGACCGAGATAAAAGAAGAAGACACGAATGAAGAAGGCACTGAAAAAAAGAATGGTACACTAAAGTCTGGAAAAGGGAATCATATCTTAACTGTCTTCGATACGTATAAAGTGAATGTTCATTACCCATAATTTTAAACCATTTACTAGAATAAAATTGTAAAAAGCTTTATAATTTCTCTGATAAGATTTCTGGAAAAAAGCATATAAAGAAATGGGCCGAAATGCGGTCCTCTTTTTTTTCGAATATTGCTTTTCATGTAGTGAACGATTAATATGTAATTTATGGAATCAATTTGTATAAGGATGATGGGAAATGAAAAGAGCAAGGTTGATTTACAACCCGACATCAGGCCGGGAAGCCATTAAGAAGAGTTTACCAGGGGTGCTTGCAAAGCTTGAAGCAGCTGGATATGAGGCTTCTACACATGCGACGACCGGTGCTGGTGATGCAACGAATGCAGCTAAAATTGCCATTGAACGCGGCTATGATATTGTCATTGCAGCAGGAGGCGACGGAACGATTTATGAGGTTGTTAATGGACTGGCCACTGCAGAAAAACGCCCAAAACTAGGAATTATTCCGACAGGAACGACGAATGATTTCGCGCGGGCACTGCATTTACCGAAGTCAATCGAAGGGGCAGCTGATATTATTGCCAGTGGGCATACGATGCCAATCGATATTGGAAAAATGAATGATAAATATTTCATCAATATTGCTGGTGGGGGTCGATTGACTGAATTGACCTACGACGTGCCAATCAAGCTGAAAACAATGCTTGGGCAGCTAGCTTACTACATTAAAGGGATTGAAATGCTACCTTCTATCAAGCCGACAGAAGTTTCAATCGAATATGATGGAAAGCTTTTCGAAGGCGAGATTATGCTATTTTTAGTCGCCAATACAAATTCGGTCGGTGGCTTCGAAAAACTCGCACCAGACGCATCCCTAAATGACGGCATGTTCACGTTACTTATTTTGAAAAAGGCAAATCTTGCTGATATTGTCCGAGTCGTAACTTTGGCAATGCGCGGTGAACATATACATGACAAAAATGTCATTTATGAAAAAGCGAATCGGATCAAAGTAACTGCAAAAAAAGACATGATGCTTAATTTGGACGGGGAATTTGGTGGCATGGCCCCAGCTGAATTCGTAAACCAGTACCGTCATTTTGATGTATTCATCCCGGAAGGAATATTGCCGGACGATCCAACAAATAAATAATGAAAAGAAGGTCACTAAAATGGGTGGCCTTTTCCTTTTAATTTAAATCTAGTAAGGAGATTAGGTAACGTGTACATCAGAAGAGCGACACCAGAAGACGCAGAAAAGGCAGCAGTATTAACACGACTTGTGATAAAGGAAATTGCCGAGGAGTTAACTT
>NZ_JBFUIB010000023.1:0-34773 GCF_056402095.1 Peribacillus sp. P4_C12 | reverse complement strand
GACCTACACCCTTAGCAGGGGCGCCTCTTCAGCCTCTTGAGTACTTCCCCAAAAAAATGGCTCCGCAGGTAGGACTCGAACCTACGACCGTTCGGTTAACAGCCGAATGCTCTACCACTGAGCTACTGCGGAATAATGAAAATTGGGTTCCTTTTTTACGCTCAAGGACCTTAGTGGTTGTCGTGAAGAACAAGTTGTTATCTTGTCGACTCTTATGATTATAAGGAGATTGCAACATAAAGTCAAGGGTTCTTTTGTTTTTTTTTATTTATTTGTTTATTTTTCTTTAAAACCTTGGTAGATCAGTGTTCCACGACACTTACCACAGACAAAACGAGTGGTATCGATACGCTTCTTTCTTAAATATAACTCCTGACAGTTTTCACATCTATATTGAATAGTATTCATTTTTCTCTTTAACTGGTTTGACGGTAGTGGCGTGCAAAATCTTGGGGCTCCAACTTTTTCGAGTAAACGCTTAAAGTCAGTATCACGATGCTGGTATCCTTTCTTCTCAAGGTGGAGGTGATAATGGCACAATTCATGCTTTATGATTCCTATCAATTCTTCCACTCCACGTTCATCAAGATATTTCTTATTAATTTCTATATTATGTGAACGTAGCAAGTACCTTCCTCCAGTCGTTCGAAGGCGCGGATTAAAACAAGCTAGGTGTCTAAAGGCCTTTTGAAAGTCTTTCTTCGAAATATCTTCAACTAATTTTTGCAATTGCTGATTATCCATCTTCCCCCTCCCTTTCCTTGGTAACATGACAACCCATTATAACATAGACTAATAAAACAATAGAAAACTACTGGAGGTAAGCGCTATGCCTAATTGGTTCCAAAATCAAATTCGTAAAGCCTTTTATGAAAAGGATTATTATCAAGTGAAGATGTTGAATCAATGCTGGTTTTTTTATCAAAAAAAAGAAAGTCTTCGATTATAGACCTCCATTTGAACCAAGCACTAATAAATTCTAAAGAAGCATTACTATTCTTACCGTAATAAAAAACCCCTTCTATATAGAAGGAGTTTATAATAGCTAATCTTGATCTTTAGGCTGCAGCATCGTTAAAGATACCCTTTGCTTTTGAGAGTCCACCTTCTCGACCCAAACTGTTACAACATCCCCAACAGCAACTACATCCAATGGATGCTTTACAAATCGGTTGCTTAATTTAGAAATATGCACCAGCCCGTCCTGTTTGACACCGATGTCCACAAATGCACCGAAGTCTACAACATTCCTTACTGTACCTTGTAATTCCATTCCGGCTTTTAAATCCTCCATTTTTAGCACATCTTGCTTAAGCAGAGGTTTTGATAGTTCATCTCTAGGGTCTCTTCCCGGCTTCATTAAATCATCAATAATGTCCTTAATCGTGATTTCTCCAATTTCTAATTCATCCACTAATTCTGTTGGATTTAATTTGACTAACTCTTTATTCAAAACATCACTGCCTAAGTCTTCAGACGTGAATCCTATTTTCTTTAACAGTTTATTCACAGCCCCGTAGTTCTCCGGATGGATCGCGGTTTGATCCAAAGGTTCATTGCCATTAATAATACGCAAAAAACCTATGCACTGTTCGTACGTTTTAGCACCAAGCCGAGGAATTTTCTTTAATTCCTTCCTGCTTGAAAACTTCCCTTCTTCTTCCCTTTTCTTCACTATATTTTGAGCAACAGATTTTGATAACCCAGCTACATATTGTAATAGAGATGACGAAGCTGTATTGACGTTCACCCCAACTTGGTTAACAGCCGTTTCAACAACAAAAGTAAGGGATTCTGATAACTTTTTCTGAGAAACATCGTGCTGATACTGACCTACTCCTACGGATTGGGGATCGATTTTAACAAGTTCCGCAAGTGGATCTTGCAGTCTTCTCCCAATTGATACCGCACTTCTCTGCTCAACTTGAAGATCCGGAAACTCTTCACGAGCAATATCAGATGCTGAATACACACTGGCACCTGCTTCATTAACAATTATATAAGAAATATTCCCTTTCACTTCTTTTAAAATATCTGCAATAAATTGCTCCGATTCACGAGATGCCGTTCCATTACCTATTGCCACAATCTCCACTGCGAATCGCTGAAGAATTTCAATTGTTTTTTCACGTGCACTTTCAAACTTCGCAGCAGGAGGGTGTGGGTAGATTACACTGATATCGAGTACTTTGCCTGTTTCATCAATGACAGCCAACTTACAACCCGTCCGATATGCTGGATCTAGAGCAAGGACTACTTTCCCTTTAAGAGGAGGCTGTAAGAGTAAATTGCGAAGGTTTTCCGAGAATATATGGATAGCTTGATCTTCTGCTTTTTCCGTTAGCTCTTTTCTTATTTCCCGTTCTACAGAAGGCATGATTAGACGCTTAAGTCCGTCTTCAATTGCTTCCTTAATCAACCCTGCCGCTTCGGATTGATTATTTTTAATGATTTTCCGTTCCAAATAACTAATAATAATTTCTGTCCGAGGCTGGATGGATATTCGTAGAACCTCTTCCTTTTCACCTCTATTAAGTGCCAAGACTCGATGTGGGACGATTTTTTGGACAGGCTCTTCATATTCATAGTACATTTCGAAGATTTTTTTTTCGTCCTTTTCTTCATTTTTCACAACGGAGAACAATTTTCCTGCTTTAAAAATCTCAGCCCTTATCCATTTCCTCAATTCAGCATCATCAGAAATAAGTTCAGCAATTATATCCTGCGCACCCGCAATTGCCTCTTCAATAGAAGGAACTTCTTTTTCTTCAGATATGAATTCGGCTGCTTTTTCACTAACTGAAGCCTGAACTTGACATTCAAGAAGCCAAATTGCAAGTGGTTCAAGGCCTTTCTCTTTAGCCACAGTTGCTTTCGTTCTCCTTTTTTGTTTAAAAGGTCGGTATAAATCTTCCACTTCCTGCAGCTTTGTTGCCTTTTCAATTTGTAACTTTAATTCTTCTGTCAATTTACCCTGTTCACTAATCGAGCGTGTAACTTCCACTTTTCTCTGCCCAAGGTTTTCTAGATAGTTCCATCTTTCCATAATAGAACGAATCTGCACTTCATCTAGTGAACCCGTCATTTCTTTTCGATAACGAGCAATAAAAGGAACGGTATTACCATCTTGAAGCATCTGTATGACATTTTGCACTTGATGATTTTTCAAAGTTAACTCATTAGATATTTGTTTAATTAATTCTTTTAATGAATCTTCTACTACTATCAAATTTATTACCTCCAACCTTTTTATTCTGATATATATAGTCTAGCAAATGAGAGATGAAGTTGCGAATCCAATACAAAAAAGCTCACTTCCGAATTACGACGAAAGTAAGCTTCCTAAAATGAAAGTTGTATCATCCGCAGTAGCTGGGCTGCTTTCTAAAATACAACGAGCGTTTTTATCGATAGGGACCAGCCTCTTTAAGTACGATTTAGCTCCCTTAAGTTCCAACCCATCTGAATGAAGAATGAATTTGGCATTTGGTTCGTATTTGAAGCTCTGCGTTCTATACTTTTGCTTCCTACCGGATAAATATCCGGTTACAGGTAGGGGGTAAACCAGCTTGTCGACGCTTGGATTGTACAAGAAAAAGCGAACGTTGCCTACTGAACTGTATACGAACTCATTCTTTTCATAATAGATTTTCAAGATAGAAACGGCCGCTCCCCGCTTATCGATTAAAACTCGATTACAGACTTCCATTAGCAACTCAACATCTAACTCATGGTTACGTTTTACTACCTCTATTACGGCATGGGAGGATTCATAAGCGGATTTTCCGCTACCTAGGCCATCTGCTAATACACAAACAAAGTATTCCTTCGTATGAAGAAAAAAGTAATCATCACCACAATATATCATTCCGTTTTTAGAAGATTGAGAGACAAGGACTTCTATTTTCTCTTCCCGCATTATGTCTTTAATCACTAAATTAACTCCGAGTTTTCAGCATTAATAGCTTCTTGAAGTTTATTGATTGCGCGGCGCTGGAGTCTCGATACATGCATTTGTGAAATACCAAGTTTGTCCCCCGCTTCTTTTTGGCTTAAATTTTCTATATAAGTGTGTTGAATAATCATCTTTTCACGGTCACTTAGTACATGCAGCACCTTTTCAAGTACTAGGCGCTGATTGACTTTTTCAAAACCTTCATCTACATTGCCGAATATATCCAGCAACGTAACCGTACCACCATCAGAATCTGCCTCAATAGAATGATCAACAGATAAAGCCTGATAGCTTTTCCCCATTTCCATTGCTTCTAAGATTTCTTCTTCTGTTACTCCTATACAATCAGCTATTTCATCTATTCTTGGTGAACGATGCAGAGTCGTCGTCAATTCCTCGACTGTCACTCTGATTTTTGGTCCAAGTTCTTTTATTCTTCTTGGCACATGGACGCTCCATGTTTTATCACGCAAAAACCTTTTGATTTCCCCGATAATAGTAGGAACAGCAAATGCCTCAAAGCTTTTACCGAAAGATTCATCATATCGTCGAATGGCACCTAATAAACCAATCATACCGACCTGAGCGATATCTTCCTGAAACGATCTCCCTTTTGCATATTTACGAGAGATTGTTTCAACCAAACTTTTATAATGAATTACCAGATTACTTTGCGCTTCATCATCTTGATTCTGCTGATAGGCTCTAATCCATTCATTAACTTGTTCTCTTTGTGCTTGATTAGGTTGAGACTGTTTTTGCATCCATCTCCACCTGCTCTCCTTCTAAAAACTTAGTCATAAAAACTGTAACCCCGTCATGCTGATGAATTTTCACATCATCCATCAAAGTTTCAATGAGGTAAAGACCCAAGCCTCCTTCTCTCAAGAGTTCAACTTTTTGCCCATGCTCATATGGACCGAGTCCTTGACGAACCTCTTCGAAATTACAGCTCTTTCCACTATCAGAAACCATGACCTCTAGGCGGTCAGGGTAAAGCCCAAAACTTACTTTCACTTCGCCTTTTTCAAGATCTTTATAGGCATGCTGCACCGCATTTGTACACGCTTCACTGGTAGCGATTTTCAAATCCTCAATTTCATCATACGCAAATCCCATCCGGCTACCTATCCCAGAAAGTGTTAAACGGATGACACCGATGAATTCCGGTTTTGCAGGTATTTTCATTTCAATGTAATCATATACTTGACTCATTCTAACCCACCCTCTGTACCACTTTTAATATCAATAATATCTGCAAGACCCGTAATATCAAATAATCGTCGTAACCTTTCTGATAAGCCAATCAAGGTAAATTCGCCATTATGTGCTCTTACGCTTTTAAAAGCACCAACAAATACCCCCAACCCGGTACTGTCCATATAGGAAACTTCAGTTAAATCAATAATAATCGAAACATTGTCCTGCTCTGAAATTGGAAATAGTGATTCTCTTAATTTTGGTGCAGTATAGGCATCAATTTCACCATTTAGTTTCACAATAAATTCCGTATTTAGTTCATTAACATCTACCGTTATATTCATCCTTGACCCACCTCTTTATATCCTCTTCATGCTTATATCTATACCCCGAAGAAAATATACTAAACATTTGATTTTAAAATGATTAATGTAAAATCATCCCTTAGTTGAAAGTTCTGCATTTTCTCTAATTGTTTATATATGTTATTTACTATTTCCTGTGCTTGTAAATGCATATTCTTTTGGATAAAACCAATGAGTGTTTCCCGTTCTATAAAACCATCATTTGTTCGGCACTCTGTTACTCCATCCGACAACAAAATGATCATATCTCCCGGATTAACTGTTTTTTCATATTGTCGATACCTTGTTTTTTTATCTACCCCCAGCAGTAAACCTTTTGCATCTAAATCGCTAAAATTCCCTGTAGCAGCGTCATAGTAAAACCCCGGCTCATGGCCAGCTGAAGCATAGGAAAATTGCTTGTCATGAGGGTCATATAATCCATAGAACATCGTAATAAACATACTTGGATCAACATTGTGCTCTACAACACGATTTAAACTCTCTAACACACTATTCGGTTCATGCCTATGTTCAGGAAGACTATCCATGGCATATTTAATCATTGACATGCACAAGGCCGCAGGGATTCCTTTCCCTATTACATCCGCAATTCCTACTCCGATGCGCTCATATTCATCCTGAACAAAGTGATAATAATCTCCATTCATTTGCCTAGCAGGGACACTAATCGCCCCAATTTCCAGGCCTTTGATATCCGGTATCTTCGTTTCTAAAAGCGTATGCTGGACATTTGCTGCAATCTCTATCTCCGTTTTTAGTTCCTGCTGTTGATGTCTAAGGCTCTGATGCTCACGATATGCAATACCGTAGCCCATCATGACTTCAAGCAGAAAATCAAAAGAATCCATTACTTTCTCTGGTAAATCCGGGTATAATTCGATTAAGTTATTTTTATGCATACTGATAATTTCTTCTGGAGATATATTGTATTTAATATTTAGGCGGCTGATTTTTTGACCTTGATAAAGCGCCTGCTCATTTCGGTCTTTAAGATAGGTAGAAAGCGCCTCATAATACATTTTCTCCATATTCTCTTTAATATCCATAGTCCCCCCTAACGGAGCCATTTGGTTGCGACGATCTTAGTCCCTTCACCTGGTATCGATTCAATATCGAAATCATCCATTAAACGTTTGGCTCCAGGAAGGCCTGCTCCCAGTCCCCCTGAAGTGGTATATCCATCTTCCATGACCCTGCGGATATCCTCTATTCCCGGCCCCTGGTCCTCTGCAATGATTTTCAATCCTGACTTTCCATTTATATTTAGCTTTTCTATGCTTACACTGCCTTGTCCAGCATATAGATATATATTTCGGGCCAATTCGCTTATAGCTGTTGTGATTCTAGCCTGGTCTATTGTACCGAATCCCAGCTCTTTAGCGACATTTCTTCCGAGCTGCCTTGCAGCTACAATGTCCCATTCATTTATGATTTTTACGCAGGATTGGAACTCCATTCTTTAATCCCCCAGTTCCTGTTGTAATTTCTCCAGGCCTTTCTCTAAATCTAATGCTGTCAGAACATCATCGAGACTTATTCCCAGTTCAATTAATGTTATTGCAACAGCCGGCTGGATTCCTGTAATTACAACCTTGGCTCCCATAAGCTTTGACATACTAAAAACATCACCTAATACCTTTGCGATAAAGGAATCTATAAAATCAATTGATGTAATATCAATGACAACTCCATTCGCGCTTGTTTCGTGTATCTTATGCAGTAAATCCTCTTGAAATTGAAGGGCTGTCATATCATCCAATTCCCACTGTATAGAGACTAACAAGCAGTCATAAAGCTTTAATATCGGAATCCTCATACCTATCCCTCCACCTTTACGATCTTACGGCTCGTTAATTCTAAAGCAACTTCAATTCCTTTTTTCAATGTATTCTTTGTAATCACTTCATTTAAATTAATTCCAAGGTTCACAATAGTTTGGGCGATTTCAGGGCGAATACCGCAAAGTATGCATTTCGCGCCTACTAATCGGACTGCTTCTGCTGCCTGAATAATATGATGGGCAACCATTGTATCCACAACCGGAACTCCTGTTATATCAATTAGAACGACTTCAGACCTATGCTTAACCACACCAGTCAACAGATTTTCCATTATCTGCTTCGCACGCTCTGTATCAATTGTTCCAATTAGCGGCATAACCGTAATGCCTTCCAATACAGGAATAAGTGGCGCCGAGAGTTCTTGCAAGGCTATTTTTTGCAATGAGACAGTTCTTTCCCAAGTTTGGGTATATATATTGACTATTTCATTATTTATTGGAGTGGACCACTTATCTAAATGGTTAACAAGTTCCACTTGATTACCAGGAGTTACAATGCCTTTTTCAACCATTCCATTAATGACAATTAGCGTGAATTTATGAAGTCCTTCATTCACAAAGGTAAGCGGCCATCCTAATTGGACGACTTTCTCAGCAAAATCAGAAAGCTTCAAGGTAAATTCCCTGTTTTTACTATCAACATGCGTGATAATCATATCTATAAATTCACTACTCGTTTGTGTAAACATCCGATCAGAGACAACTTTAATTAATCTTTCGTCCGTACTTTCCTTCATGATATCCATCCACTTAGTTAGGATGTAATCTTGATTTTGCTTAATAAAATCGTAAACCAATTGATTCATAATATCCTCCCATTCTAACACAATTACTATGTTTTCCTGTCCTCGTCACAAGGATGTTATCGAACTGTAATGTAACTCCACCAAGGGTTGTCACCGTTCTTCCACAATATTTTTGTTTGTTTTTTTAAATATTTACAACATACCTTTTTACCCGAAAATGGAATTTGAAAACATTTTTCAAAGAAAAATTAGGAGGATACTATTTAAAAAATTGTATAAACATTCTATTATTTCGTAAGTTCMATCCATCATTAAACAATAAAGCGAGAGGGACTACCTTAACTGCATTAATTTTTCTTCCTCAAATATCCAGAAATAAAAAGATCACAGGAGAATAATACACTGAATCCACAAATGCAAAAAAAACACGATTCCCACTAATGCAGGAATCGTGTCATCTAAAATATAGAAAGAATAATTTGTATTATAATAACGCCCGTAATAACGGGAAAACTTTTCTCTAAAACTCAATGAGCCCTAAGCTAATTTGCAAAGCTTCATTGACTTTTTGCATCATAGGTTCGTCAAGATGCGTAATTTTATCAGTTAAACGTTGCTTATCAATTGTCCGGATCTGTTCTAATAAAATAACGGAATCTCGTTCGAATCCGTACTTTTTCGCATTAATCTCAACATGCGTAGGCAATTTCGCTTTTTGAATTTGAGCTGTAATGGCTGCCACAATCACAGTCGGACTAAAGCGATTACCAATATCGTTTTGTAGAATGAGTACCGGACGTGTTCCACCCTGCTCTGAACCGACTACCGGGGAAAGGTCTGCGAAGTATACGTCACCACGCTTAACAACAATCAATGGCTCAGCCTCCGCTAACTAATCGTTCAACGCAATGCCCAGCCTCAAATTCAGCCTGAAAGGCTTCAGAAGCAATCGTTAAATTAATGGCCGCCATTTCAATATAACCGCGTTTCATCGATTCACGAAACTCTTTCTTTTTACGTTCGCGAAGATACATTTTTGTGGCACGATAAATAAATTCACTGCGATTAACATTTTCTTCACTCGCATACCCATCTAACTCAGTTAAAAAATTTTGAGGTAATCGAATTAATATCTCTCTTGTTGCGCTGGATTCAGACACAAACATACACCTCCACCATCACTACACACCTTTATTATATATCCTTTTCAATATTACCATTAAAATGCCTATCTGCAAAGAGTATATTCTATTCTCAATCCTATTATCAGCATAATGAAGGAAATCTTATTCACAATCTTAGGATTTTTTTACAATCCAATTATTCTAAGATAAAGTTGCGTACATGATCTAAAAGATTGTCTTTTATATATATGCGGGGGACCCTCGCACCTATCATACAAGTTACTTCATAATTAATTGTTTCTAGCTTCGCTGCTATCTCATCAACAGAAACCGCTTCATTTCCATTATCTCCAATAAGCGTAACCTCTGTTCCTACAGGGAAAGACTCGGGTAGTTTAATCATGCATTGATCCATGCAAACCCTTCCGACTATTGGCACTCTTTGCCCCTCTACAATAACTTCCTGTCCTTGAAGCTTTCGTATCCAGCCATCGGCATACCCTATTGGCAATGTGGCAATCCATTCATTTCCATGAGCAGTATAAGTCGCTCCGTAGCTAACACTTTCACCCTTAACTAGTTGCTTTACTGCGACCATCTTCGTTTTCAACGATATGGCTTGTTTTAACGGGAACGGTAAAATCGGAAGCATTTCCATTGAGGGACTTAGACCATACATGGAAATCCCCATTCTTACTGCATTCCATTCAGGATCAGTAAACCTTAAAGATGCTGCGCTATTAGCGGCATGAATATATTCAGGTCGTCTAATTAAGGTTGAAAGCATTCCTTTAAATACCTCAAGTTGTTTTTCATAATAGTCGGTCTTTAGTTCATCTGCTGTAGCAAAATGAGTGAATATCCCTTGAAAGTTGAAACACGCTTCTTGATTAAGTAAGCTCTCCACCTTCGTGAGCTGGTCTTTATCACGAATCCCAATTCTCCCCATACCACTATCCACTTTCACATGAACTTGTAGAATTTGACCTGGTTTAAGATTATCCCTCGCTCTTTCCAACCAGGCTACATCAAAAACCGTCAACGAAATACCCTGTTCAGCAGCAAGTCCTGCACTTTCAGGCCTTGAGGCCCCAAGTACTAGAATCGGCGCTGAAATCCCCTTTTTCCGTAAAGCCAGAGCCTCATCTAAAAATGCAACACTTAAAAAGTCAGCCCCTGCTTCAAGCGCAGTTTGAGCCACCTCTAAATCTCCGTGTCCATACGCATTTGCTTTTACAACAGCGAAAAGACTAATGCCGGATGGCAGCCTTTTTCTCATAGAAGTGATATTTTCATAAATGTTATCTAAATTTACTTCTGCCCATGTATCTCGGTGAAATATTTTCGTTTCCAAACCAAGTTCCTTCTTTCTTACACTCGCAATAAGATTTCTTCTCAGTATCGAAGTTTGCCTTTTATTATAGACCATTCTATAACCAACGGATAGAAAGTTAAAGTGCTTTTTTACCATGACGCTAATTTTCCATAAATATAAACCGCTCCAACCGAAAATAATTAAACAGTATAACAAGCCGCTTTCCCGCCTATCCTTCATAGGAGAACCCTTAAAAGGCGACGGGAAACATCAGCTCGTTATGCACTACTATTTAACAGGGTCCCCCCCAACTGAACGGGCTACTTCTATCATCTCTGCCTGGGTTAAGTCCTTTGATGCAAGCATGTAATCTACGCCTTCAAAAGTCCATGCAATCGTATTTCCCGTCATAGCCCCAACTGTATATCCTAAATCAACCGGTTCTCCATTCACATTAGTTGAAACTGACGTCTGTACTACCTCAGCTTTTTCCTGAACCAATGTAAAACTTTTTGTGCCCTCATATGTCAAAATGATACGTTCTCCCTTTTCATTTGCAATTTCTTTTTCTTCTGTTAAATTCATCCCATTAATAGCTTCAGGATATTTAACTGCAAACCCTTCATCTTGGACTTCTGCCATGACAGGGGCTTCAAGTTGTGCACTTGTCATGTTCTTTTTCATATCAAACGCATCTTTATCGAAATTCGTATTAAATTTCACTTTTGAAAATTCCACAAGGACTAACGCAGTCTTATCAGGGTCCATGACTTTAACACTCACTGGAGATAGGTCTTTTTTATTTATAGTAATCTCTTGAAAAGGTAGCATTTTATTGTTTTGATAGCGTGTTTTTGTTTCAAAAACATAGTGTTTATCTGTTTCTTTATAAGTCGCACTCTTATCTTCCGTAATGTCTTTCACTAACGACTCAAACAAATAGGCCTGGCTGCTGTTCTCCGGCCACTCGCTTTGAAATTTAAAGCTTTTATTCAAAGCAGGTGTCAATACATACACACCATCATCATTTTTCAAGATCATCTGACTTTGATCCTTCTCTTCATTTTTTAGGTTTACGCGATAAAAAGAAGGATCTTTATGCCAGATTTCCACATTATACACTTGAGGCTCCGTCCCCATCTTCAGTGTCATTTTCGCATTGGCTTTATATCCCTTCATTTCTCCAAGCTTGTCATTCAGTTCACTCACTACATCACCTTGTGATTTTTGGCCGCAAGCAGAAAGAGCAAGCAAGAGCATGATCCCTGCAAAAAGCATTAACATCTTCTTCATCTTTTCAACCCCTTTTTGTCATTTGAACGTAAAAGGGAGAGGAAAAGGCAGGATCCGGACATTGGCTCGACTGATGTCTTACATTCCTCAGCATTTTAGCATGGACCCTTTTGATCCTGCTAAAATCTTTTCGAGAGCACCTACTCTGCCATGTACCTTTTACCGGGCCTTGTCTCCCTATAGCACTAAATGTATATGAGACAACCTTAAGGATTATGACCCGATAAGACAAACTCAGTTCATCCTTTCAATTACAACTTGAGCTACTGCATAGTCACGGCTATGGCTGATTGAGAGGTGAACCCCCTCCGAAAAAGGCTTTGAAATCAACGGTTTACCGTTTTCATCCGTGATGACTTCTATATCCAGAAAAGACAAGTGTTTACCAATTCCAGTACCGTACGCTTTTGAAAAAGCCTCCTTTGCAGCAAAACGACCAGCAAAATACTCAATCCTTCTTCTTCCATTTAATTTTTCGAATATCAAAATTTCTCTGTCAGTTAATATGCGGTTCTTAAAACGGGGTTGCCGCTTGATCAATGTTTCCATTCTGTCCAACTCGGTAATGTCCACGCCTATTCCTTTAATCACTTTGACACCTCTTCTATTAATTAATATCTTGCATAGGTATTAGGAGGACCCTTTTACCAAAAAATGATAATATTATATGTAATTAAAACTTTATGATAAGGAGGAATTTATGTTTACAAGAACAGAAAGCTTTCGTGAATACACTACTTCCTACCGGGCCGTGACTGTGCTCATTCTTATTATGATGTTTGTTTTTGTTCTCATCCTTTTCCCCATATTTCCCGGCAATGTACTTTTTTATTATGGTACAGGTGTGAACTTATACATTGCTGATGGACAATGGTGGCGCTTGATTACACCAATTTTTCTACATAGCACCTTTTCACATTTACTTTTTAATGGATTCTCACTTGCCATCTTTGGTCCATCACTTGAGAAATTTCTCGGCTCCTTTAAATTCACGATCCTTTTTATAGCGACCGGTATCCTTGCGAACATTGCAACCTTCTTAGTTAAGCCACTAACTTATAGCCACATTGGCTCAAGCGGTGCAATTTTTGGCTTACTCGGTTTCTTCCTCTACCTTGTGATGTTTAATAAAAGTAATTTTTCGAACAACGAAAAAAATACGATTTATACCCTAACTGGCATTGCAATTATTATGACATTTATTCAACCGCAAATAAACGTTGTCGGACACTTAGCAGGTCTAGTAACTGGCGTTTTAACAGCTCCTTTATATTTGAGAAAAAAATGGTAGGACAAACAGCCGACTCTTCCTATTTTATCATTGGGAGTCGACTGCTTTTTTTGGTAAAAACCAAGATTTAATTGTTTGACAATCTTTTTCTTCTACATCCACTACCATACCGACTTGAGAGCCAACTCCTGATTTAATCGAAGCTGAAATAGTTGCTAGTTCTTTACGTTTTTGAAACCAACTCTTTTTATATGTGATTGATTGAATCCTGTTTCTCTGCATAATCAATGTCTCTTTAGAAAGAAAACGACTGCATAAAAGCAATAAATCCCCCTCAATACTCCACCCAGCATCTCTATATTGGAGATAAGCCCAAACCAATGCAAACGGAATAAGCAACAGTGAGAGAAACCCCCATGGTCTGAAAAACCATACCATGGCACCGATAATTGGGATGATGTAGATCCCTTTACGAAATACGTATCGGGAATAAGCACGCTTAGGTAGAGGTGTCATTTCCATGGCTGTTTGATAAACCGGTAAAATTTCTTGGATTTTGCCATGTAAATGTTTCCTTTTGATCAAAGGGAACAGCATGATGGACAAACTTTCTTTATCTTCCACACTGCCACCTGCATACTCCAGGTAAACTGTCGCCAATCCCAATGGCTTTCGAACCAGATTTTCCATGATTCGAATACCTTGTACTTTATGAATGGGGATAGTCAGCCTCCTTTTCTCAAGCAGCCCCCTAGAAATAACAATTTCCTCATCCGTTTTTACCACGGTAAAAGAAGCATACCGAATAACCATACTTAAGGTAGCTAGCACATAAACGACCAATAAACCCAAAATAGCTAGCACAGTAAGAATAATAGTGCCCATTCCAATAAACTCTTCATAATCCTTAAATATTCGCTCAAACGGGATTATCTCATCAAACTGTGAAATAAAAGCGATTCCGCCAGATAAGAATACACCGATCGCTCCCGAAGTAGCTGCCATAATGAATAGCTGTGGCAATGTCTGCTTAAAAACGGAAGTGGCTTTTTCTACTTCTCCATTCCCTTTTATTCCCGCTTCAGAAAAATCCCCTTCAAGAGAGTTATTTGTTTTTTTGTTCTTTTCCTCTATTATTAAAGCGTTAAGTTGTACGGCTTCACTTTTCCTTATGGCTGATAAAACAGCATCCGCCTGAGTACCGCCTGCAGTTTCAATATTCACCTTCACCAGACGGAATATCCGCTGGATAATGCCCTCTGAAATATCTATACTATGTATCCGATCGAACTTAATATACCGTTTCTTCCTTACGATTACTCCGGACTCAATTCTAAATTCGCCGTCCTCGATGCGATATGTAAATCGTAACCATTGTATAAATGCGTTAACAATTAGTAAAAGTACTATAATGCCAATGACCAGAGGTTGAATCCAACCTGGTATTCCATCATTCTTCCCTGGAAGAACGACCACTAGTAGAAAAGGAAAAACTAACTCTTTTATCGATTTAATAATGTTGAGCAATACAGCTATGGGGTGAAGCCGTTTAGGATCAGACATCTTCTTCCTCCACACTGGCCATTTTAGAAATATAGTGCCGTAATTCATCTGCCTCTGTAAGATCCAGAGCAGGTATGACATGCATTGTCGCTGCCGTAGAAATTTCAACAGACGCTAATTCATATTTTCTTAATAAAGGTCCTTGCTTCGTTTCAACATGCTGAACCCTATTCATCGGTATGAGCGTTCTTTTAATGACAAAAATACCACTTTGGATGTCAATCTCTGTATTTCTCACTTCGTAACGCCATCTCTTCCATCTTACCGAAGGAATCAGAAAAATGGTCAGGTAGGATTGGATTATTGAGATAATAATCATTGCCCCAAAAACCCAATAAGTCCAATCAAAAATGATGGTTAACACTAAAATAGCGATGCTCAAAATCCATGTTATTGAACAGCCTACGAGTCCACTGATTTTCCAAACAGTCAACGCCTTATTCGAAATACGATTTTGAGGCTCCATAAGGTTCTCCTCTTCTGCACAGGCTATATTTGAATGAATCTACGTCATCCATCCTTCGCTTTCATCCATTATACTATATTTGGATGATGGGATTTAAACACTTTCCAAACAATGTTAATAACCAGCCTATTCAATACTGAATTCAACTTAGGAATCCTAAGGAATTAGGGGGATTGGACAAAAAAAATGCCGCTCTAATGAGCGGCATTTTGAATTCAATTAAATTTTATTCGATTTTTCTCTTTTTTGGCTCGTGCTACGATTACCGTAACCATTTGATTTGCGGTTTGTGCTAGGACGTTTACTTGACCCGCTACCGTAATCTTTTCTGCCAGAAGAACTACGTCCATTACGTTGTCTGTTATTAGAAGAACTGCTTCCACCGCGGTTACGACGCATTGGAGATGGAGACTCTTCCGTTAACTTGATTGGCGTTTGATCCGGTTCTTTAGTCATTGATTTAAGCATAGCTGCAACTAAATCTGCTGCGCCGTGTTTTTGTAATAACTCTTCAGCTTGACCAAGGTATAATGATAAATCATCATTCTCAATTGCTGAAAGAATTTTTTCTGTTACTGCTTTTTGTTGGCCTTCCAACGCTTCAGTTAATGTAGGAGTTTTAAGTTTCTCCATACGTTTTTTCGTTGTATGTTCAACCGCATGCAGTTGGCCTCTTTCTCTTGGTGTTACAAACGTAATCGCAATACCATGTTTGCCCGCACGTCCTGTACGTCCAATACGGTGAACGTAGCTTTCTGGATCTTGAGGGATATCAAAGTTGTATACATGAGTTACGCCGGAAATATCAAGTCCACGTGCAGCCACATCTGTCGCTACAAGTACATCAATACTACCTTCTTTAAATTTTTTCAATACTGACAGACGTTTCGCTTGGCTAAGGTCACCATGAATACCTTCAGCCATATAGCCACGGATATTCAATGCAGAAGCCAATTCATCTACACGGCGTTTTGTACGTCCGAAGACAATAGCAAGATCCGGTGTTTGAATATCAAAAAGACGCGCTAGTGTATCGAATTTTTCACTTTCTTTTAGCTCCAAGTAATACTGTTCGATACGATCTACAGTCATTTCTTTAGCTTTTACACGCACAAGAACTGGTTCTTGCATGAATCTTTCAGCAATTTTACGGATTGGGTCAGGCATAGTAGCTGAGAAGAGCAATGTTTGTCTTTCGTCCGGAACCGTTGAAAGGATTAATTCGATATCCTCAATGAATCCCATGTTAAGCATTTCATCTGCTTCATCAAGAACTACAGTGTGAACTCCGCCTAATTTAATATTTTTACGTTTGATATGGTCCAAAAGACGACCTGGTGTACCAACGATAATATGTGGTTTTTTCTTTAAAGCACGGATTTGACGGTCGATATCTTGTCCACCGTAAACCGCTAATACACGAGCGCGTTTTCCATAACCAAGTTTGAAAAGTTCTTCAGAAACTTGAATCGCAAGCTCACGTGTAGGTGCAATAACAATTCCTTGCACATTTTCATTGGCAATATCGATATTTTCCATCAATGGAATACCGAATGCTGCTGTTTTACCTGTTCCTGTTTGCGCTTGACCAATAATGTCTTTACCTTCAAGTGCTAGTGGAATCGTTTGGGCTTGAATCGGGCTTGCTTCTTCAAATCCCATTTTTTCTATTGATTTCATAGACGTTCTATCTAATCCTAATTCGCTAAACAATGTCAATGTTTTCGTACTCCTTTTTATATCGTAAATTTACACGTGCATTCATAGATCATGCACAGATGTTTAGTTCAAATCCTCATCATCATGACGGATGTTCTACTTTATCTCTTATGAAAAAGTTTATCATTATCACCTAAAAGTATGTCTGCCTTTTAGTTCAAATGAACTCAATATGATTTTTTAAAAAGGAAATATACCAGCACGAACATTTCACTGGCATTCTTAGCATCGCGCACGTGTAGACTTATTTTTAACATACGCCCATCTTTTTAAAAGTACATGTAACCAAAATTAAATTCAATATGGAAAATTAAAAGTAGCATAAACGGCTGTTTCACCGTTTTATTCAGGTGAGGGCTGCTGCACCTATTATTCCACAGACTTAAAAGACTGTATGAATAAAACTTGACGAGCGCCAAGATTCTTATACAAAACAGGCCCGGTGCGTTGAGGATTTGCAGAAGTGGAAAAGCGCTAAACGCGGCTTGATTCCCTATTAGCTACTAAAGCCGCCAAGAAATGCAGCTTTTATATATGACCAGACGCGCGGCCTATTTAATCTAAAATAATCTCAAAAATGAACCTCATGAAACATGTAAGAACAAACAATTTTGTTGCCTCAACCTGATTTAATTTAATTAATCATCAATGATAAGACATTTAAACTCATACTTTATATTACCATTTTCAAACTGTTATTGCAATAAAGGATATCACTGCATCCATGGTTACTCAAAAGTTTCGAGTATTCAAGAAAAGCTAAAATGAAAATCCCCATAGAAAAATGTGCGGCCGAGATACGTTTATTAACTAATATATTGTATTCATACAACATTGAAACTGTTTAATGTTTGGTTTCAAAAAAATCCTGTCACATTTCTCCTTTAGATTTGTCTAAAACTCTCCTCAAATTAGGGGAACTTAGACGTATCTACATTTAGGCTAGAAAACTGCTTCCTTTACAATTGACCAAACTTACACTAGATAAATCAAATTAATGGTATTTTATATTTTTTTGGAACTTGGAATCTTGCCTATAACACCTCACAGTATGTTGAATTCTCAAAATAAACGTTATATCTCCATATAATGTATTGGGTAATATAGTTTCAACATTCTTTTTCAATACTGCTTAACATAAGTAAAAGGGCAAAAAATAAAGGCGCACGAGTCAGAGAACCGCTGAATTCTTTCTCTTTTTTCAGTAAATTCTTCCTTGAATATAAAATACCCATTTAATTAGAAACCCACTCATCATTATTCCATTCTTCCTTTTCTCGCAACAAGACTTTATACCCGTAATTTTTTATAGTTTAACGTGTTTATAAATAAGCGGAAGTCGGATAATTCGAAAAAAATAATTAATTTTCACTTAAAATAGATATTAAACTTGTCGAAATGCAGTATGATTGACCTATTAAAAAGATACTAGGGGGGTTACATGAACATATACACATTAGATATTCCTTTGTGCAAGGACTTTAGTCTTATGTTAGAGACATTTAGTAAAAAAGTCATTTTTTTAGAAGATCCACTTAATCAAAGGCATCTATTCCATGCCTCAACGGACTTATTGCAATCATTATTTATATTACCTTTACACATTTCAAAAGATTGTTGGCAGCAAACTTCCATGTTTGCCTTAGCAGAATCCCTTGAGATTCCAATTTTATTTATTTACAAACGATCCAAAAGAATGGAAGATCCTCAGGTGTTACCGAAAAAGACCCTTTATGAAATCATAGCAGTTCCAGCCAATTCAGTGGAAATTAAGATAAAATTCAAATCCCTCCAAAACATCAGCATGCAGTTGTACTCAGCAAAAATGAATGAACAGGAACTCGAAAAAATTAACAAGAAATCAAAAAAGAGTCTGCATATTGCAAGGAACTTCCAACAATTAGGTTTACCACTGTCGATCCAGAAGAATGATATAGAGATCCATGGGCTTTTCCAACCTTCTAGCGAGCTGTCCGGAGATTTATTTTACTGGATGGAAGTTGACGATGGAAAGTACGGATTCATAATCATCGATGTTTGCGGAAAAGGCATTCACACCGCACTTATAAGCATGTCCATTCGCACTTTAATGCCAGACCTTATTAAACGTGTAAAAGACCCTATTTTCATTACAAAGGAACTGAATAAACATATGGGGCAGCTATTTCAAGATATGCAGAAGGTAAGTGTCAATAACTCTTACTTTACAGCCTTCATTGGTTACGTGAATACAAGGACACGACTCATCGAATATGTGAACTGTGGACACCCTCCAGCCTTTATGTATTCCCCATGCACCAATGAAATCCACAATTTAAGTGAAGGGTCGATACCTATAGGCCTTATTCCTGATATGCCTATTAAAAAAGTGGTATTTCAATATGATGCTGGGAGCCGTTTCATCACCTATACAGATGGACTTTCTAAGTCATTCAATCGCCCTGCCGTTAACCGGTTTGAAAATATTGAGAGGGAGTTTATTGATAACGTCCATCTTGATACGCATGACCTTCTGCAGAAGTTACTGGTTTCAAGGATGAAGCATTCAGAAATAAATGATGACATCTGTATTATTGCTGGTACGCTTTTTTGAATGTGATAGAAAAAAGCCGATTTCAAAAAAAATCGGCTTTTTTTACTCTAGATTTTACTTTTGTAATGCTTGAACAACTTCCTCTAACTTCATACCTCTCGATGCTTTAACAAGAATTATATCATTGGCCTGGGTAGACTTCTTAAGCTCTTCAATTAGCTGCTGCTTATCTTGAAAAGATCGAACCTTCTCAGCTGAAAAGGTTTTGCTCGCTCCTTTGGCAATGAAGTTAGCTAGCGGACCATACGTAAAGATTCTATCAATACGATCACCAGAAATTAGTTCACCGATTTTCAAGTGAAAGTCTTTTTCCTGTCCCCCTAGCTCCAACATATCTCCCAGTACTAGGATTTTATTTTCAAAACCAGATAAGCCTTCAATCAACTCGACCGCAGCTTTAACAGAAGTTGGACTGGCATTATACGCATCATTGATGATTTTCTGTCCCTTCGCACCCTCAACCATTTCCATTCTCATATTAGTTAACCGGATAGTTGACAGACCTTTTTGAATCGATGAAACATCTACTTGCAATTCCTTCGCAGCCAGTATAGCTGCCAATGCATTAAGAACATTATGATGCCCTAGAACTGGAATCTCATAGTTAATTTCCTGTTTATCATTTGTGATTGTAAACGAGGTGTTGTCTGTCCCTTGCGTAATCGTCTTTGGAAATAAATCATTTTGTTCAGTACGTCCAAAAGATACTACCCTTAATTCAGGAAATTCGGTTTTAATCCGGTTACGCAGCAAAGGTTCATCACCATGGTAAATCAGTGTTCCGTCTTCTGCCAATCCTTCAACAATTTCTAGCTTTGCATTGGCAATCTCTTCACGTGAACCTAAATCCAATAAGTGTGATTCACCGATGTTGGTAATAACGGCTACATCAGGTCTTGCCATTTTGGATAAAAACTCGATTTCACCACGGCTACTCATCCCCATTTCCAAAACAGCCACTTCCGTATCCTCATCCATAGAAAGCACCGTCAGCGGCAGACCAAGATGATTATTGAAGTTACCATTGGTTTTATGAACTTTATAGGTGGTAGCTAGCAGGGCAGCCGTCATATCTTTTGTAGTTGTTTTACCATTGCTTCCCGTTATTCCAATGACTTTAATATTCAATTGCTGACGATAAGAGCGCGCTAATTGTTGGAGTGCTATTTCGGTATCTTCGACAATGATAATCGGTAAATCTTGGGGAGGATTCGGAATATCACGTTGCCACAAAGAAGCCGCCGCTCCTTGCGCTAATGCCTGCTTGACATATTGATGGCCATCAACCTGCTCACCCTTTAACGGAATGAACAAACATCCTTCCTTAACTGTTCTTGAATCAATAATTACTCCATGAATTCCTTTGGACTGAAATGGAATAATATCATTCAATCCACCTACCATTTCATATACTTGTTTTAACGTTCTCTTAATCATTTCGTTCCTCCTACATTCATCGAACCGTTAACTGCTCTCTCTTTTTCCATTAAACAAACTAAGCAGAAACCGGTATGATACCCCGACTCCTGCTGAATTGAACCCATTACATAAATCACCTTTGATGGATTATTATAATTACTAATAAATTCTCTGATGTTTAGACTGTATATTTGATTTTCTGTTTTTCTTCATGACGTTCCAAGGCAAGCTTCACAAGTGTTTCAATTAACGCTGGATAGTCAATGCCTGTGTGCTTCCACAATAACGGGAACATACTGAATGGAGTAAATCCTGGCATTGTATTAACTTCATTAATATAGATTTTTCCTTCTTTCGTTAAAAAGAAATCAGCTCGAACCAGTCCAGAACAGTCTAATGACTTAAAGGCCGTTATAGCCATTTCAGATAAAGCTGTATATTCACTTTCCTTTATCTCCGCTGGAATGACCATCGCTGAATTACCGTCAACATATTTTGCTGAATAATCATAGAAGGCAAAGTCTTTCTTAGGAATAATTTCTCCTKCTACTGAACAAGAAGGGTCATCATTACCAAGAATACCAAACTCAACTTCACGAGCAATGACTCCTTCTTCGATGATTATCTTCCGGTCAAATTGAAATGCTTCTGCAACTGCTTTTTCTAATTCGTCTGCATCATTACATTTGCTGATACCGACACTTGAACCTAAATTAGCCGGTTTAACGAAGCATGGGTACCCTAACTCTTCTGCCACCTTATTAATGGAGCTTTCAGTATTTTTCTCCCACTCAGAGCGGATAAACCAAGTGTATTTCACTTGCGGAAGACCAGCCTGAGCAAAAATATTTTTCATGATTACCTTATCCATTCCAGCAGATGAAGCTAGAACTCCATTCCCTACATAAGGAAGATTCAATAGCTCAAGCATCCCTTGTACGGTTCCATCTTCCCCATTCGGTCCGTGAAGTAGTGGGAAAATGACATCATATCCCGTAGACCCACTATTTTCATCCGTTGAATGAGCTTGTAGAGCAAGAGGAGAGATCGATCTTTCAGTTGTAAAAGTTAGAGCCTCCACACTCTCAGCAGGTCCTGTTAACTTCGGTCCATTTATCCAAGAACCATCTTTTGTTATGTAAATCGGATATATATCAAACTTTGCTAAATCGAGAGCTTTAATGACCGCTAAAGCCGTCTGCATAGAAACATCATGCTCCGCAGATTTCCCACCATAAAGCAAACCAAGTTTAGTTTTCATGAGTTATTACCCTCCAATATTCTATTAACCTTGTTCATTGTATCATTTTACACTAAAACGGATAAAGTGAAACTTCTATCATTGGTGGTTTTCCAATGATTACCTTAGAGAGATCACAGGCTAAATTCGCCACGTCCTGTGGCAACTCCTGCGCTAGCACATCCTGTGCGTCGGAACCAATCGAGCATTTACAGGCTGTTGACCCGAAATTTCCCCTTTTTTATTACCTTTACAGCCTGTTGATGCGGGGAAAAGTGAAACTGCTATCATTGGTGGTTTTCCAATGATTACCTTAGTGAGATCGCAGGCTAAATTCGCCACGTCCTGTGGCAACTCCTGCGCTAGCACATCCTGTGCGTCGGAACCAAATCGGGCATTTACAGGCTGTTGACCCGAAATTCCCCCTTTTTATTACCTTTACAGCCTGTTGATGCGGGGAAAAGTGAAACTTCTATCATTGGTGGTTTTCCAATGATTACCTTAGTGAGATCGCAGGCTAAATTCGCTACGTCCTGTGGCAACTCCTGCGCTAGCACATCCTGTGCGTCGGAACCAATCGGGCATTTACAGGCTGTTGACCCGATTTTTCTCTTTATTATTATCTTTACAGCCTGTTGATGCGGGGAAAAGTGAAACTTCTATCATTGGTGGTTTTCCAATGATAGAATAGACCATTAATTACTTTATGCATGGGATAGTAAGTTTTACACCTAAAAACCTCTTATATATCAAGGGTGCAAAAAATTCCTTCTATGTAACCCCAGTTAACTTTCGAGGTATTATGAGAATGAGTTGCTTTTTATAACACTCTCCCATACTTTTTCCTTTCGATGAAAGGTGATAAAGACATCAGGTTCTTTTATTTTTCCATCAGAAAAGTCGTCATACATCTCATCCATGTTTAAATAATCCCCCACAACCCATGCCGGAACCTCAATCTTAGTCCTTGAGTACTTAACATGCCTGAATGAAAAAATGAGACCCTCTGCCAGAATAGGGGCCAAGGCAGTAATGATATCTACAGGAATAGCCGTTAATTCTTTTTTCTTTCTGATCCTCAACCAATTTCTTTCAACTTTTAATGGCTCCAGCTTCAATGGAATTAGACTCCCTAACATATTATAATATGTCGAAAGAGAACGAAAATAAATTTTATTAAACCAGCCGTCATCCTGAGCAAGATACACGAACTGATTATTCAGTTTACGAAAAAAAGGAGGCTCCAAATGATTTTTCGTATGCCCTAAATATAAAAGTTCCGATATTTCCCTCCCCTCTAATTCATCTAATCCGTCTGCCTCTTCAAAATCGATCCAACAGAAATCCCCATACCCTCGAACATTCTCTTTAAGGAGTTTAGAAATATCTTCAGATGATACGCTTTCAAGCAGAACATTCAAATTATATTCCCCACCATCGAATTGATGTTTCAACAATAAGATGGAATTCAAGGTATATGGCAGTGAGAAGGCAAACTCTTGAAAAGTAAGACCGTTAAAAAGGACAAACCGTTCGGAAGCCTGCATATGCATATATAAAATATCATTACTTTCATTTTTCATAACCTTATCCCCTCCGATCCTTTCAATCATTAGTGTTATTTTATCAAACTTTTTGGATTTCACGAAGGTTATATAATTAAGAATGTAAATCCACACCTGCATTTTATGACATCATAGTGAAAGATATATGCCTTTATTTCTTACCATGTAAAAAGTTCAGCCTTTAATTTAAATAAGATAGATCCAAGCTCGACAAAAATAAATATCCATATTATAGTAAAAATAAAGGTTTGGAGGAATGACGATGGATAAAATTGAAAAAGGTTTTATCATTAATTCTTTTCATGAAGCCGCTCCCCTTTATGCCGATGCAACGAAAAAGATAGGCCTGTGGCAATCTGAAAAGTATGCATTCGAGAAGTATTTTTCCCAAGATGACAAAATCCTTGATATCGGTTGTGGTACAGGAAGAACCACCTTTTCCTTATATAAACAAGGTTTCCATAAAATAACCGGATTCGACTTAACTCCTGCCATGCTACAAGAAGCCCGGAAAATATCACGCGAAGAAAACCTAGATATACCTTTTATCCTTGGCGACGCCACAGACCTTCCTTTCAATAACTCATCATTCGATAAAGCAATCTTCACCTTTAATGGTTTAATGCAAATCCCTCAACGAAAAAACCGCATTCTAGCTTTAAAAGAAATTAACCGCGTTTTAGTACCTGATGGCATTTTCATTTTTACCACCCATGACCGTGACAAAAATGAAAAATACCTGAATTTTTGGGAGCAGGAAGAAATGATTTGGTGTGAAGGTAAACAGGATGACCGGCTATATGAGTTTGGTGATATTTTCACCTCTGGAAAGACCCTACAAAAAGATACCTTTCTTCATATACCTAATCAACGGGAGGTCTTTGACTGTCTCAATGAAGCAGGTTTTACTGTCCTAGAAAGTTTTTACCGAAGTGAATTATTCCATGAAAGCGATGATGCCATCACTTTCTCATCAGATTGCCGCTTCTGGATTGTTAAATAAGAATTAGTTTTTTAAAATTCACAAAAAAAACCAGAGTGACATATCACTCTGGTTTTTTATATTAAGAAACTTGTTCTAGTTTTTCATTATTGGCAGGAGGGTTGAATTGACCTTCCCATTTTGAGATAACGATTGCTGCAAGTGAATTACCAATAACGTTTACTACTGTACGGCCCATATCAAGAATACGGTCAATACCAGCAATAAATGCTAAACCTTCAATAGGAATTCCAACTGTTCCTAATGTCGCTAAAAGAACTACGAAAGATACACCAGGTACACCTGCAATCCCCTTAGATGTGATCATTAACACTAACATTAGCGTAATTTGCTCATAAGCGCTTAAATCAATTCCATACATTTGAGCGATGAAGATAGCTGCTAACGCTTGATATAATGTAGAACCATCAAGGTTAAAAGAGTATCCTGTCGGAATAACAAACGTAGCAATATGTTTCGGACATCCCGCTTTCTCCATTTTTTCCATGAGTTTCGGAAGTACCGCTTCTGAACTTGCTGTCGAGAACGCAAGAATTAATTCCTCTTTTAGAAGCTTAATCAACGTAAAGATATTGAACCCTACAAATTTTGCAATAAGACCCAGAACGACAATTACAAAGAAAATCATTGTTCCGTATACAGTAAGCGCTAACTTGCCTAATGGAATTAAAGATTCCAAACCGAATTTGGAAATGGTCACCCCGATTAGTGCAAATACCCCGATAGGAGCAAATTTCATGACCATATTAGTTAAGTAGAACATCCCTTCAGCTGTACCTTGGAAGAAACGGAATACTGGTTTACCTTTTTCACCGATAGCCGCAATACTAATTCCAAACAATACAGAGAAGAAAATAATCGCTAGCATATCGCCTTCTACCATCGCTTTWAYCGGATTAGATGGCACAATGTGAACGATTGTATCTACAAAAGATTCATGTTGCTTAGTTTCTGCTGTATCAACATAGGTAGAAATATCAGTTTGTTCTAGCTTGTCCATATTTACACCAACACCAGGCTGGATAATATTCGCGGAAACTAGACCAACTGCAATCGCTATCATAGTTACCACCACAAAGTATGATATTGATTTAGCTCCAAGTTTACCTACTGATTTTAAATCACCTACACCTGCAACTGCAACGATAAGACTTGACACAATGATTGGTACAACAATCATTTTAATCATTCGTAGGAAAATGTCTCCGAATGGTTGTAAAAAGTTTTGGGCTGTTTCACTACCATAAAAAATGGCACCAACAATAATCCCTAGAATTAAACCAATAAAAATTTGGCTAGCTAAACTTAATTTAAATTTCTTCATTTACTTTCCTCACCTTCCATAAAGTCTTTGATGCAAAAACATTTTGTCTCGGTAAGGGAAACAAGATACTAATAGAAAGAAAGTAATTTTTCTTTTATTGAAAAACTCTATCTTTACGCCGAAAAAAAAGACACTTCATGTGTCGATTTCCTATAGGCGTGAATATTCACACATGTTCCCTTAAAGACGCTGACGAGGTTAGCTGTCGGGTTAGGAATTGGAAACACAAAAGCCCTTTCATTTCTGAATTCACCCCTAGCGAAAAAAATCCGCAAAAATGGGTCCCCCGTTCTTGTAAAAGATTAAGCGAATACTTAATAATAAAATATTATACTAAAAATGTTATTCTGTAAATATTTTTTCTTGTCCCTTTAAGAAAAAAACTTGACAAATGTCTGAATATTCTGTATTAGTGACCATTTTACCTATAATAACACATTCTCTATTTTGCTTAATTTTGTTATATGGATATATAAATAACAATAAAACTGATTGATATATCCCCTCTCTTGAATAATGAAAAATGGATTATTTTTCTAACATTCCCAGTAATATATACCTTACTTTTTCCCGAGTGGTGAATTTTTTATAACTAGCAGATTTCACCTTCTCAAACTGAATTGGAGTAACAAAATAAGAATGATTTTTCACAATCCTATTCGGTTCTATTAGGATGACATCACCTACCGCCGGTCCCTTTATGAGTTCTTGCTTTCCTTCTGCTTTAAGCCCTTTTGTAATATAGTGTTTATCCACATAGCCTTTTTTAGTCAATTTGTAGACATGCGGCTGTTTTTTATGATGCACTGACTCTACAGGGATAGAGGGTACACCCGCTTTCTCATTGGTTATTACAGTAAGATTGACTTTTGACCCTACCAACAAAGGTTTAGTTACTTCATCTCCTGGTTCAATCATTGCCTGAAATGGAAATCTGTTATCTTTTTTTAGTGATGGCTCCTCTGCTGGATAAGAATGTATACGACCTATTGTTCCGTTCAACGCCTTTTTTAAATCAGGGGAACTTGCCTTTATAGTCATGCCCACTTCAGCTTTTTTCATCTCCCCTTCGGAGAAATACCCTTCAATTGCCACATTTGTTGAAACAATGGATATAATGGGATTATTCAAGTTTTTATTGATATTTTTCACAACACCATCTGCCTCACTCGCCGTCTCAACCGCGCCTTTTTGCTCCTCAATTGAACTTAATTGAGCATCCAGCTTAACAACCTTTTCTTCCAAGCGGTTTATTTCAAGTTCCAGCTTGTACATTTCTTGCTCAATATTACTTTCAATCAAGTCTGAAGAGGTAGTTGTTATATCAATATTTAAGCTCTTTTCTATCGAATTATCGATTACTGCTTTATTAGAATTACTTGTCAAACTTCCTTGATAAGCTTTCAACTTATCAATGTAATCATTAATCCCCACAATTTCACCCTCAGCGGCAGTTTTTTCCGCTTCTAGATTTCCTTTGAGAGCATCCAGTTCGGGTGTAGTATATTCAAACAACGAAGATCCAGCCGTTACCTCATCTCCCTCTTTTACAAGGAATTTCTGAAAATCATTTTTCTTGGTATCGAAATAGATATCATACTCTTCTACAGGTTTAATTACCCCTTTTGTTTGAAAAGTATCCGTAATTGTATCTTTTTTTACCTTTGTCCAGTTTTCAGCAAAAACAGTTCGTTCCACTTTGCTTTCTTTTTTCTCGATCAGGTAAAAATTAACGGTTATTAATGCAGCAGATGCCACTGATACGGCTGCAATTTTCCATTTTTTCATTGTTTTCACCCACCTTATACAAATACGCCCACTTGGATGTACGCTAAAAAGGCTTTAACAAACCACGTGGCCAGATAGAATAGAACAATCATTAAAAGCACCAAATAATTATTCCGTTCTGAAAATTCCTTTAAATAGAAATATTGCAGAGCAATAATCAGAAATTGAAAAATGGTGATTTCACTGAAAAAGTGAATAAAGTAATCACTTCTGAGAAAGTACTGACTGATAACTCCCAATGAAAAAGGATTTGCATCGTTTCCGATATCCATTAATACTAAAATAGGGATTAGAAACACCTTTTCTAATAATTGCAAACCAAAAATAATCATTTGAACGATTACTAATTTTATGTATGGGATATCTATAACAATCCAAAAGAATAGAGATGATAAAAATAAGTATATGGTAGGGTAAAATAGACCTGCTATTATATTGCCGCCCATTATCAACAACTTTCCCATTTCAAATTCACTAGCATCCATCTTCGTAATTTCTTTGGAAAACGATTCCGATCCAACGCCAAAATATCCTTCCACAGCAAAAACTATGAAACTAAGAAAATATAATAATAGTAATTTCCATCCAAGTCGTGTGACTGCTTCTGCATTTTGCAGCTGATAACGACTCCTATGAGGCTCTAAAATGCCCTTTAACAATCTGACCTGGTACACCATATGTGTTCCTCCTGCAATAAATGAAATATCACTCTATATTTTATCTTATTTTGGAAACAATTGCAGAAATAAGGAATGAATAAAACAAAAAAAACACATTAATATTAAATAATACTTTGTCTCCCTAATTTGAAGTTAATATAGAAATGATGATACTTAAAGACGTTGATTCGCATTGACGATTTACTATATTCCCTCCATACTTATCTACCTCAAACGGCACTTTTGTTTCAATATTCAGATGCCCCGCCTTCACATTCTTCACCCCTGACTGAGTTAGGATTTTCAGATTAGGAAAGCTTGAATTTGCGACGATGGCACGCCAAAAAACCCAGCGTCTGGACTGACCATGGGGAAATGCATTAAACTCGCGCCTATAAAACTCTTCTGGACCAAAACCATCATAGTTTTCCCTACATCAATCGACGAAACTTGCTATTTAATTAAGCTTCTAGACTTCTTTCAAACTTATCATTTCCATAATTTTTATTATAAATTAACATTCCCTTTTTCCTTTTCTGACCTCAACCTCATATAAAAAGGTACCTTCTTCCTACTCTTTCCTAATAATCAATTTTGAAATTCAATCATAATCATGAGAAGAAATTTATATAGGAGGTATTTAGAAAAAGGTTTAAATAAAAGAAGAGGCAGTATGCCTCTTCAGAAAAATCTTTAATTTTTTGTCAAATAATCTTTCATTAAAATGATAAGCTTAGAACACATGGTATTTCGTTTTTCGTTTTTTTCTAAAAACAATAAAAGTCCTTCTAATATTATGCCATTTGGTCTAACTTTAGAGAATTCCTCTTGAATTGCTTTTAACGCTTCAACATTTTTACTTGTCTCTAACCCCTTTTCTTTATGTTTTCCTACTTCCAATACCTGGCGAATGATTGAATTAATTTCCTCTTTAGGGCTCACTTTTTGTATGGAACATTCAAGTAAAGGGAATTCTTTCAATAAAGGATCGTCCGTTTTATGTAGACCTTTTATAATGGAATCCATCCGATTTAAAATGAAGATAGGCAGCCTCTCCACTTCAAATGAATGTCTGTTTCTGAATAAAATTCCGATATAACCTTTGAAAAGTGCGTCTAACATAATAGTACAATCTGGCAAGAAGTTTGTCGGTATTTCTGGATACAATTCTACTATTTTACGTTTGAACCAAACTAAGCCCTCTTCATGGATATAGTGTAAAAAACTATCTAGCTCTTTACTGATATGAACCATTTGTTCCTGCATCATCATTCGAATTAAGTTGGTATTTCCTGTCACATGCTCTATTTGTACAATGATTTGCATCAAAAATTTCTCTTTACTGGATAAAGAATCATCTAACTCTATATCAAGCAACGAGTCCGTTAATGCACCATAATAATATTTGAAAATTGAAACAAGCAACTCTTCCTTCGATTTAAAATAATTATAAAAGGATCCCTTGGCTATCCCACACTTTTCAGTAATTTCCTGAACGGAAGTAGCATGATAACCTTTCTCTGCGAAAATCTCTACGGACTTATCTATAATTATTTTATGCTTTTCATTCATCAAATTCATCCTATCTCTTAAATATTGTCCCCTATATGACCAGTGAGTCATTTCTTTCACATTGTATCTCAAAACCCTTGAAATCACAACGTTACACCAACTGAATATTATTTATTGCATTCATAATCTATATACTATATATTTGAGTTTATGACCGACTAGTCACAATATAAAGTATGGAGGGTAAAAGTTTGAATTCAATCATTAAATTTTCTTTGAAAAACAAACTGGCAATCTGGTTGCTGACAATTATCATCGTTGCAGCAGGTCTATATTCCGGTTTAAACATGAAGCAAGAGACCATTCCAAACATCTCTACTCCTTTAATAAGCATTTCCACGGTATACCCTGGTGCTGCACCTGAAGAAGTAGCCAATAAACTTACAGATCAAATTGAACAAAAAGTCACAAACTTATCAGGAGTTGAATTAGTTAGTTCTTCTTCTATGGCTAATGTTTCTTCAATCCAATTACAATATGACTATGATACGGATATGGACGATGCTGTAAAAGAAGTGAAAGAAGCATTAGAGAAATTAGAACTACCTGAGGGGGTTGATAGCCCCAGCGTATCTAAACTAGAGTTAAACGCTTTTCCTGTTGTAGCACTCAGTATAACAGATAAAGATTCGGATTTACCTGCCCTAACAAAAAATGTCGAAGAGGTGTTAGTCCCTAAACTTGAAGGAATTGACGGAGTGACTTCCGTAACAATTTCAGGACAACAGGTAAATGAGGGTAGCCTTGAATTCAATCAAGAAAAGATGGCTCAATACGGGCTAGATGAAGAGACCGTAAAAAAAGTCATCCAAGCTGCTAATGTAACAATGCCACTTGGTCTATATAACTTTGATGATAAAGAAAAAACAATTGTTGTTGATGGAAACATCTCCACTTTAAAAGACTTAAAAAACATAAAAATACCTTTAACAGGCGGTTCTAACACAAAGACACCAACTCAAACAGCGCCGGGAACCAATCAAGTATCACCTGAACAAGCACCTGGTGCAACAGTTCCTCAACTACAAAGTGTCAAATTATCAGACATTGCTGATGTGAAAATCACCGGTAAGGCTGAGACTATATCAAGAACAAACGGTAGTGAATCAATCGGGATTCAAGTAACCCGATCGCCGGATGCCGATACAGTTGCAATCGTAGACGAAGTACAAGAAGAAGTCTCGAATTTCAAAGAAGAATTTAAAGGCGTAAGCGCACATACTACGCTAGATCAAGCCAAACCAATTAAAGATTCTGTCGAAACCATGATTAGCAAGGCCATTTTCGGCTGTCTGTTTGCCGTCATAGTGATCATGCTTTTCCTAAGAAACTTTAAAACGACCCTAATCTCCGTCATTTCGATTCCATTATCTTTGTTGGCAGCCCTTTTGGTGCTCAAACAATTGGACATCTCATTAAATGTTATGACATTGGGAGCTATGACAGTTGCCATTGGCCGAGTCGTCGATGACTCAATTGTCGTAATTGAAAATATTTATCGAAGAATGGCATTAAAAGGCGAGCAATTAAAAGGCGGCGAATTAATACGTTCCGCTACTAAGGAAATGTTCATCCCTATCCTTTCATCAACTATCGTTACTGTAGCCGTTTACCTGCCGTTAGCAAGCGTTACGGGACCTGTTGGCGAACTATTCATGCCATTCGCTTTTACAATGGTGTTTGCATTAGTCGCATCATTAATAATTGCCATCACTCTTGTACCGGCCATGGCAGACTCATTATTTAAAAACGGCCTTTCCGAAAAAGAATTGAAATCACATGAAGAAAAGCCAAGCAAGCTATCTGGATTCTACCGTAAAGCACTGAATTGGTCACTAAGCCATAAGTTGATCACATTCGGTACAGCAATAGTATTATTAGTCGGTAGCTTATTCCTCATCCCAAGCATCGGTGTCAGCTTCATGCCTGCGGATGAAGAGAAGCAGATTATCGTCACTTATACCCCAGCACCTGGCGAATTAAAAGAGGATATTGAAAAGGAAACGGAAAGAGTAGAAAAGTACCTAATGGATAAAGATGATGTGAAGACAGTCCAATACACACTAGGTGAAAACATGATGAGTGGCATGATGGGCGGCTCTAGTAACTCAGCCCTCTTCTATGTACTTTATGATGAAGACACCGAAAACTTCGGGGAAAAGAAAGAAAAGATCATTAAACATTTAACCAATCTTGACTCTCCTGGAACGTGGAAGCAACAAGAATTCACTTCCACATCAAGCAACGAAACGACCCTTTATGTCTATGGAAATACACAAAAAGACATTGAACCAGTAATCGATGATATTCAAAACATCATGAAGAAAAATAAAGAATTGAAAGATGTCGATACAAGTCTTTCCGATGCATATGAGCAATACACACTCGTAACAGACCAGAAGAAACTTAGTGAACTTGGATTAACAGCCGCCCAAGTTGGCATGTCCATTGCAAATTCAAACAAAGATGATGCTCTAACTACAATTAAGAAAGATGGAGAAGAAGTCAAAGTATATGTAGAGATAGAAGAAAAGACATTCAAAGATAAAAAAGATCTCGAGAATACGACAATTACTTCTCCAATGGGAATGGAAATTCCTTTAAAAGAGCTTGTTAAAATCGAGGAAGGCAAGGCATCCGATACTATAAGCCGTCGCGATGGAAAAATTTACGCGGACGTTTCTGCAACAATCAAATCGGATGATGTTGCAGCAGTAACATCAGAGGTGCAAAAGGAAGTTGAAAAATTAGACCTTCCAGCAAGTGTCACTGTAGACTATGGTGGAGTAACCGAAGATATCCAAGAATCATTCACTCAACTTGGAATCGCTATGTTGGCAGCCATCGCTATCGTTTACTTTGTCCTTGTTGTTACTTTCCATGGCGGGTTAGCGCCAATCGCCATTCTATTCTCCTTACCATTCACGGTAATCGGAGCTTTAGTAGGCTTATTCATTGCCGGTGAGACCATTAGCGTTTCGGCCATGATGGGTGTGCTCATGCTTATCGGTATCGTTGTAACCAACGCCATCGTATTAGTGGACCGGGTAATCAAAAATGAAGAATCCGGCTTATCGACACGTGAAGCATTACTCGAGGCGGGATCTACCCGTCTACGTCCAATCTTGATGACTGCCCTTGCTACGATCGGTGCTTTAATACCATTGGCCATAGGAGCAGAAGGCAGTGGCTTGATCTCACAAGGTTTGGGAATTACCGTTATCGGCGGACTAGTGAGCTCTACATTGCTGACACTTGTCATCGTACCGGTAGTATATGAAGTAATAATGAAAATTGGTAAAAAGAAAAGAACAGCTAAGTAAGCAAGCAAGAGGGTATCTCATACTGGGATACCCTCTTTAGTTTGATAATTTGAACCCACATCGTTATCCAATACATCATAATTCTTATCGATGGTATTAATGTGGTGGCTTCTAAACCTAACCTGGACAATCCATAGTCTCAAATGCCAATTTTTATAACAAAAAAAGAAAGGGTTACCCCTTCCTTTTTAATTTATATAGATTAATGCTTGGTAAAAGTCTGATCTATCGCATTTTCAAGATTCAGTGATTTATCTTTCAAATAACGCTTCGTGACGTTCAAATCTTTATGACCAGCTAACTTGGAAATGGTTTGTACATCTATCCCGTTATCCACTAATCTCTGACAAAATGTATGACGTAATTTATGTGGGTGTACATTGTACTTTTTCAAAATATATTGTACCGATCTCGGAGTGATCCTTTGATTGTAACTTGAAATAAACAACGGATCTGCTTTTTCTTTTAATGAATAAAGATAATTTTTAACATGTTGTATAGCCGATACTGTAAGTGGGACTGTCCTATCAATTTCACCCTTCGCGTTCCGGACAAGGATATAATTTCGATCTGTATCCATGATGACATCTCTACTATTTAAGTCGCATAATTCAGAGACACGAATTCCAGTATGTAATAATAGGTAGACGATGGCAATATTCCTCAGATTCCCCTCTGCCTCTATATCCCTCAAAAGTGCCTCCTGCTCTTTGATGCTTAAGGTTTCTGGCACCTCATACTTGTGCTCCTTTACCTTACGCTCAACAGAAAGCATTATCTGTGGCTTTTCTAAAAATTTAAAGAAGACATTTAGAGCAATATAATGCTTTTCAATTGTCCCTGGACTTTTCTTGCAATTTTCTAAATAATCGAGATAATCTTGAATATCCTCAGAGTGAATCTCCATTAATATCTTCTGTGTCTGCTCACAAAACTGTGAAAGAACACCAGTATACGTTTTGATCGTATTATCTGATTTGCCTTGGTCTCTCAACCATCCAGCAAACGAAAAAATCATTTCATCTTTAGCAGAGGTATCCATCGACTATTCCCCCAATGACAGTTTCAGAACTAAGTTAAGTTTAACATATATCCCTTTAGAAACGAAGAATTCTGTCCATTTGTCTTTACACAGGTATGATTATACAGATATAAGAAAAATATCCCTTACGAACAATAAAAAGTAAATTTAATGTATCATTCGATATAGTATGTCTATATCCTACACACTTCCCTATACTAGATCCAATTTTCCTCTACAGTATCATTCTCTACTTTTATGTTAACTCAATAGTGTTTAGACCGTTATTATACGAATATAAATATAAACACAAAAAAGACCAGCCAAGGATGGCTGATCTTTTCAAAATGGCTTGGCGGCGTCCTACTCTCACAGGGGGAAACCCCCAACTACCATCGGCGCTGAAGAGCTTAACTGCCGTGTTCGGAATGGGAACGGGTGTGACC
>NZ_JBFUIB010000022.1:0-35362 GCF_056402095.1 Peribacillus sp. P4_C12 | reverse complement strand
AGATTAACCTAGAGGCCTTTGTCACCTGTGCCCATCGGACGTCGATGGAGGTATTTGTAAAAGTTGAGCGAGAGAACCTATTAACCGGTGAAAAACAGCTTACAGCCCGCGCTTTTTTAACGATGATAGCAATAGACGAAGATGGAAAACCCACCCCCGTTCCTCAAGTATTTCCGGAAACGGAAGAGGAAAAGCTGCAATTTGTACAAGCACAAGCTAGATATATTGAAAGAAAGAATAAGCGTAAATAAGAAAAATCCCTTCAACAGTATTAATGTTGAAGGGATTCTTTTTAGTTTCCGGCCCCGCGGTACCTTTTCACTCCCTGATTCCAAATGAAAACAGATACAGTGAAAAAGACAAGCCCGATAACCGGTGTTGCAAATGCATAAGCATACCACTCTTCTTTTCTAAGAAAATAAGAGGCTGGATACACGCCGACAAACGCGAATGGAAGCACCCATGTAAGGACAAACCGAATGACCTTGTTATAAATATCAACCGGATAGCGGCCGTAGTTCCCAATATTGTACATCATGGGCATAATTGACGTTTTCGCATCCGACCAGAACCCAATGCTTGCAATCGCTACAAAGATGGCCGCATAAGCAAGTGCCCCGCCGACTGCAAAAATCACAAAGAGAATAGGATCATACCAGGCAAGTTCGAGATTCAATGAAGCACCTGAATAGAAAATAATGATCAAGCCGGTCACAACACCAAATAATGATTCAAGCTCAATTCTTTCCAAAATGACTTGAAAAAGGCTGTGGATCGGCCTAGTTAATATTCGGTCCATCTCACCTTTAACGATATAGCGATCATTGAAATCCCAGATATTAAAAAATGAAGAAAAAAGAGCGAATGGTATAAGGAAGAATCCGTATATAAAAATAATTTCTTCACGACTCCAACCGCTTAAAAATTGCGTATGTCCGAAAACAACTAAGATAAATACCAGATTCACGACCTGATTCAATAGGTCAGATAGAATTTCCATGAAAAAATCGGCACGGTACTGCAATCTCGTTTTCATATATTGGCTTACATATTGAAAAAACATCGATACATAGAACATCTCATCAACCCCCTTGAATAATCAGCTGTTTTTTTGCGACTATCCATAAAAGCTGAATTGGTATTATGAGAATGATGACCCAAATCAATTGCTGTAAAAGGGCCATGCCGATGTCGCCTGAGCTATAACCGTTAGTGAAAATCATGCTTGGTACATAGCTGATTCCTTGAAAAGGCAAATACTTCATTACTTCTTGCGCCCATATTGGGTAAAAACTGATTGGTAGCAACAGCCCGGAAAATAAATCAATGATGACCCTTTTTGCCCGGATTAACCCTGCGTTGTTATATAAGAAAAATGTAGTGATTCCCGTTAATAAGTTAATTTGTGTATTGATGATGAAACTGAATAGCAAGGAAATGCCGAATATTCCCCACGTTGCCGGTTCATGTGGCAATTCGATAGGAAAAATAAAAGCTACCAGCAGCATACCTGGAATGGAAAAGAAGAAGAAACGGAATATTCCCTCTCCCAGTCCTTGCATCGTTTTCATACCTAAATAGTTATAAGGTCGAATCATTTCGATGGCAACCTTGCCGTCTTTTATTTCATTTGCAATTTCACGGTCAATATTATTAAAATAAAAAGCACGCGCCATCCAGGCAACCGCTACATAGGTTGTCATCTGCATACTTGAAAGTCCTTCGATGGAGCTTTTATCCCCATATATGGCATTCCATAAGAAATAATAAGCACCAATATTGATGCTATAAATTAAAATACCGGTATAATAATCCGTTCGATACGCAAGCATCATCAAAAAACGCATGCGAATCATAGCAAGATATTTCCCCATGGTCCTCTCCCTTCTTGTCAGACACGTTGTTTCTTAATGGTACGAGAGTCAGACCGTGCCTTCTTCATAAATATTACGAACAATCTCTTCGATAGAGGTTTCATGAATTTTGACGTCCTTAATTTTAAAATGTGATACGACCGCAGAAACAAGCTGTGAAATATGATCACTTTCCTCTTTCATCATAGCCATGTAAGTTTGATGTTTTTCATCGTATACCCAGTTCGCGGTAAACGGCAGCGGTAAGGATTGCAATTCGTGTAACTCAACCGGCTCAATAAATTGAAAGTGAACCTGTTTTTCCTCCGCCCAATTATCTTTCAAACTCTGCAGTTCCCCATCATAAATAATCTGGCCTTCATCAAGCATGATTACGCGCTCACACAAAGCCTCTATGTCTCCTAAGTCATGGGTAGTCAAAAGGATTGTCGTGTTATATTTTTTATTGATTTCTTTCAAAAACTCGCGAATTTTCATTTTCACGAGCACATCAAGGCCAATCGTCGGCTCATCTAAGAACAGCAGCGGTGGATTGTGAATCAGTGCTGCAGCAAGCTCACAGCGCATCCGCTGGCCAAGTGAAAGTTTACGCACCGGTTTGTCGAGCAAAGGGCCGATATCGAGCGTCTTGATCACATGTTCCATATGGTCGTTATATTGTTCATCTGATACTTTGTAGACTTTTTTCAGCAACCGGAAGGATTCTTGAACTGCGATATCCCACCACAGCTGGGAGCGCTGACCAAATACAACCCCGATTGTCTGTGTGAACTTTTCCCGTTCTTTATGTGGATTCATGCCATTTACAGTAATTTCACCCGCTGTTGGCTCTAAAATACCTGTCAGCATTTTAATCGTTGTCGATTTCCCTGCACCATTTTCCCCGATATAAGCTACCATCTCACCCTTTTTTACAGTAAAATTAATATCGTTAACAGCAGGAACAATTTTATAATTTCTTGTAAGTAAATCGCGAAAGGCCCCTTTTAAACCAGATCGGCTTGATACCGACTTAAATTCCTTCCGCAGCTGTTTCACTTGAATTGCATCACTCATTCTATTTTTTCCTCCGTAATCTCTTGTCCTAATGAATTAGTTTATCCAACCTCAGCTTTTTAGACAATAAAAATGCCTAGATGCAAAGGACTATTTTCAGGGAAAATTTTGGCGTTGCATGAGATACATATATAAAGGAGACAAGTATGCTATGAATATTAAACAATTATTACTATCCCAAATCGAAAAGGTCGTTATCAATCTTCGATATGATTTCCTTTACGAAGATGAATACGATGAAATATTATGCCAAGTTGTCCAAAGGGATTCCTCCGGATCGATTGAAAACACCCCCTTAAGCTTCCACTTGCATATTAATGAAGAAAAAGGAACCGGCCACCTTATCTTCTACCAAGCCCAAGGTGAAATCAAACGCCAAAGCTTTGACATCGAAAACCCTACCACCATCCTGAACATCCTATCCTTTATAACTGAAGTTTTGGGGTCAGACCCTATTTCCCAAACAAAATAAAATGCGAAGAAGCCTGCTGTTTCTAGGGTTTCAGCGTTTTTATTAGGGGCCAGACCCTATTTCCCAGCCTTTCACCCCAGATTTCTGGCCAGAAAAGTGCTATGATTAAGGGGATTATGATTGTATTTTTAGGAGGTTTTTAGATTGGATTTTAGTAATTCAGAGCTTTTACATAAAGAAGCATTGGAGCATATTGTCGGAGGGGTCAACAGCCCTTCTCGTTCTTATAAAGCCGTAGGCGGCGGTTCACCGGTAGCCATGGATCATGCCAAGGGAGCTTACTTCTGGGACGTCGATGGCAACAAGTATATCGATTATCTAGCGGCATACGGGCCGATCATCACTGGCCACGCCCACCCCCATATAACAGAGGCGATTACAAAAGCAGCTGAAACAGGTGTTTTATACGGTACGCCCACTAAACACGAAGTCAAGTTCGCCAAAATGCTGAAAGAAGCGATTCCATCCCTAGATAAAGTCCGCTTCACCAATTCAGGTACTGAATCTGTTATGTCCACCATCCGTGTGGCCCGCGCTTATACTGGACGCGACAAAATCATCAAGTTTGCCGGCTGTTACCATGGTCACTCCGATCTTGTTCTCGTAGCTGCAGGTTCAGGTCCGTCTACGCTTGGAACACCGGACTCTGCTGGTGTGCCGAAAAGTATTGCACAAGAAGTCATCACGGTGCCTTTCAATGATATCGAGCCATTTAAAGAAGCGCTTAACAAATGGGGCAATGAGATTGCTGGTGTCCTAGTCGAGCCGATTGTCGGCAACTTTGGAATCGTCGAGCCAAACCCAGGCTTCTTAGAAGAAGTCATCTCTCTATCTCATGAAGCCGGTTCACTTGTTATTTTTGATGAAGTCATCACCGCTTTCCGTTTTATGTACGGTGGAGCACAGGACCTTTTGGGAATTCAGCCTGACCTGACTGCTCTTGGAAAAATAATCGGTGGAGGCCTTCCAATCGGCGCTTATGGCGGTAAAAAAGAAATCATGGAAACTGTAGCACCGCTCGGACCTGCCTACCAAGCAGGAACGATGGCAGGTAATCCAGCTTCCATGCTTTCTGGGATTGCATGCTTAGAAGTTCTAAAAGAAGAAGGTCTATACGACGAGCTTGATCGCTTAGGAAAAATCCTCGAAGAAGGTATCCTAAAAGCAGCTCGCCAATATAATGTCCCTATCACTACTAATCGCCTTAAAGGGGCTTTAACCATCTACTTCACAACAGAAAAAATTGAAAATTATGAGCAGGCAGAAAACACGGATGGCGAAATGTTCGGTAAGTTTTTCAAGCTTATGCTTCACCAAGGCATCAATTTGGCACCGTCAAAATATGAAGCTTGGTTCTTGACAATAGCTCACACAGATGATGATATCGCTTATACTCTAAAAGCGGTTGAACATGCATTCAAAAACCTAATATAAGAAATAAAAAAGCATAATTATGCAATTTTTATACACCTCCAAGATGCACATCATTCTTGGAGGTTTCTTATTTCCTTTAAATAAATCATTGAAATTGGCCTTTAAAGCATTTTTTCATAAAATTGACACTCATCCTCTCATCCAATCTATTGTATAAAAAATTGATTTCTGAATATTTAAATGATATGATATCAATACATTTATATACAATTTCTTTCAATCAATTAATAACTTAAACGTTTGTCTAAGTTTACTAATATTATCCTCGTTAAATCAAATGCTACAGGAGGTGAAAGGCAGAAAATAAGGGAAAACCTTATTCACGCCAAACATATGACTCAACAATGGACACCTGCTTCATTCAAAGAATTTTACAGAGAAGAACATGATGCCTGCGGAATTGTTTCCTGCATTGAAAAAAAGAAAATCCCAACCAACGAAAATATCTTTGCCTGTATCGACGCTTTGGTTAAAATGAACCATCGCTGCGGCTTTATTAATGGTGAAGGAGATGGCGCCGGTATTCATATTGATATTCCTAGGGCTCTCTGGAAAAAGAAGCTTGAAGCGGAAAATATCGATTCCAGCATCGTCGATCAAGATGCCTTCATAGTCGGCCACTTATTTTTAAGCAATAAAACAGAAGCAAATGATTTGAAAATCGAAATCAAAGAGAAACTCCTTCAACACGGGCTTTCCTTGATCTTCGAAACAGATAAAGCATACCGTTCTGAAGCATTAGGGCCGATTGCCATTCAAGAAGACCCAGTGTTCTGGCAATTTGCCTGTTCATCCACAATCGAAAACCACCAGGAGCTTTCCAATGCTCTTTTTGAACTAACTTCCGACATCGAAAAAAGTGATTTTATCCATGTTGCTTCTCTAAGCCAGTATCATGCGGTCTACAAAGTAATGGGGGCCGGAGATACGCTTCCTGCCTATTACCATGATCTTGCTGATCCTTTAGCCGCTTCCACTATGACCCTAGGACACAATCGTTTTTCAACTAATACTCTATCAAGCTTTTTCAGGGTCCAGCCCTTCAGTGTGCTTGGACATAACGGCGAAATCAATACTATTGCCAAATTGCGTGATGAAGCAAAAATGATTGGGGTTCCGATTGCAAAAGACGGGAGTGACTCCCAGGATTTAAACAAAACAATTGAAACATTTATCTGTCGTCATGGCTACTCTTTGTTTGAAGCAATCGATCTTGTTTTCCCTCCAATTATTAATGAAATCAAGGAATATCCTGAACACTTACAAAACTTATATACGTATTTACGAGAAGCATGGGGACATTTTGCACAAGGTCCTGCTGGAATTATCTCCCGTTTTGGCGACGAAGCAGTTTTCTCTGTCGACTCTTTAGGCTTGCGTCCACTTTGGAATATTGAAACGGAAACATCCTATATGTTCACTTCTGAACCAGGTATCATTTCTTCTAATGAATATACAGGAGATCCAAAACCATTGGGTCCAGGGGAAAAAGTCGGCTTGAAATGGAACGGTGATTCTATTGAATTGTATAACTACAAAGATTTCCAGGATAAGGTGTTTGAACGTTTCAATAATCGTTTTGTTCTTTACAATGATCTAGTTCGCTTACAGCCACAGTTTTTTGAAAAAGTGGTCTCCATGACAAACACACAAGCCATTCATAACGGCCAATATAAAGCCTTTGGCTGGGAAAGAGAGCATGTTCAATTAGTCGAACAGATGGCCGAAAAAGGAGCTGAACCTATTCGTTCACTAGGTCACGATGCACCACTGGCCGCCCTCAATCCTCAGCGGACAAATATTGCAGATTTCATTAAGGAAAGTGTCGCCGTTGTAACCAACCCAGCGATCGACCGGGATCGGGAAACCGAGCACTTCTCAACAAGAACCATCATTGGGAAACGACCTTCTTTATTTGAAGCAAAAAAGGCGGGAAAAGTTACGGAGCTTCTAACTCCTTTACTAATTGAAGGATTAACAGGTTATGAATGCTCTTCTATTGTTTCGCAGCCTAGCTACGATCAATTCGTTAAATATAATCAAGATCAAAAACTAGTACATTTTATTTCAAGCACTTTTACAGAGGATGAAAGTATTCCGGATGCATTAACCAGAATTACCGATGAAGCGGCTAACGCAATCGATGAAGGAAAAACTTTGCTCGTTTTGGATGATGCCCTCGCCCATCAAAACGGAAATCTTTGGCTTGATCCACACCTTGTCACTTCAGCAGTCGATCAAGCATTAGTCAATACAGGTAAACGTAGGGATTGTTCCATTCTTTTACGTTCTGCATCACTAAGATCCCTGCATGATATCATTGTTTCTTATGGACTTGGAGCCAACTTAATCAGTCCGTATTTCATGTTCCTATCCTTATCTTCTGATGATCTTAAGGGTGTTACCAATCTATATAACTCATTGACAAAAGGACTCGAGAAAGTTATCTCCACCATCGGCATTCATGAACTACGCGGCTATGGACGACTGTTCTCAAGCATCGGCTTGCATGAAGAAATTGCCAATTATTTAAATATCGCTAACTTCTTTGGTTCAAATGATTTAGACTATAACTTTGACAAAATAAAAGCCGACGCCATACAGCGTGCGGTAGATTACGATAATGAAAAAGAACGGATGGGTAAAACCTTTCATTTATTCCCAAGGATTTGGAAATCGATTGGAGAAGTTGCTTCAACCGGGGACTATGACGCTTATCGCGAAAAAATTACTGAACAAGAAGAGTCCAATCCGACAACGATTCGTCATTTAACATCCTTAAAAGCTTCCGATTCATCTGTCCCTTCCGAAGAAGTAAGTCTTTCTATCGGCGAACAGGAGCTACCATTTGTCATTGCCTCTATGTCCTTTGGATCACAAAATGAGATAGCTTTCCGGGCATACGCAGAGGCTGCCGAACGGTTAGGAATGATTAGTATGAATGGTGAAGGTGGAGAAATTAAGGATATGCTGGGCAAGTACCCGAAATCCCGCGGACAGCAGATTGCTTCCGGCCGTTTCGGTGTCAACGCAGAGCTCTTAAACTCTTCTAATCTATTAGAAATTAAAATTGGGCAGGGGGCAAAACCTGGTGAGGGCGGACATCTTCCCGGCTCGAAGGTTACCGCGAAAATTGCGGAAGCCCGGAATGCAACCATTGGTTCTGACTTAATCTCCCCTTCCAATAACCATGATATTTACTCTATTGAAGATTTGGCGCAAATGATTCATGAGTTAAAAACGGCAAACGACAAAGCCAAAGTCGCCGTTAAGGTACCAGTTGTTCCAAACATTGGTACGATTGCAGTCGGTGTCGCCAAAGCTGGCGCCGATATCATCACGCTTTCTGGTTTTGATGGCGGAACAGGTGCAGCTCGGATTCATGCTCTCGAACATGTTGGTCTTCCAGTTGAGATAGGTGTGAAGGCGGCCCATAACGCGCTCCTTGAATCCGGGATTCGTCAAAACATTGAAATTTGGGCTGATGGCGGGTTAAAAAGCTCGATGGATATATTAAAATTGATGTTGCTTGGGGCAAACCGTGTCGGCTTTGGAACCCTTTCGATGATTGCAGTTGGCTGTACAACGTGCCGTGGCTGTCACCTTGATACATGCCATGTTGGAATCGCCACTCAAATCGAATCGGAAGCCCAAGCAAAAGAACATGGGCTACGCCGCTTTGTTCCTCGAAAATTTGATTTAGCGGTTCAAGGATTAACGAATATGTTCACTGCGTTTGCCAAAGAACTTAAAGCACTGACCGGATCTCTTGGTGTGAAGAATCTTCAAGATATTGTTGGTCGCTCTGATTTGCTTCAGCAAGTTAGAGGTCAACAAACACTGGATTTAACATATTTATTAAAAAACCTGGATATAACGCCATTCTCTAATAAAGAAAAAGCGACTTATTTGAACGAGGGTTCCATGCAGGTTGCTGTAGGTGCAGAATACCTGGATTCACATGTGGAAGAACTGCAGCAATCCCGCAGCTATAGCTCGATCACATCTGAGCAGCGTGTACTCGGTAGCCGGGTATCCTGCCACCGGGTCCGAGGCAGACTGGATGGATCATACAAAAAACTTMCTCCTGTTCACCTATCCTATCAGGATGGCTCGATTCCAGGTAATGGACTTGGGGCATACAATACCGAAGGCATCTCGATTAGCGTAAATGGCGGCGCCCAGGATGGAATTGGTAAAACATCGATTGGTGGAAATATCGCCATTTTTAAATCTCCTGGGAAAGATGGAAAGTTTTATAATGGATCAGTCGGTAAAGGCTTCGGATATGGCGCACAGCACGGTCTCCTTATTGCCCAAGGCGATGCCGATGCCAGGGCAGGAATCCGGCTTTCCGGAGCAGATATGATTATTGGCGGACTACTGAAGCAACCCATTCCAGCAAAGGAAACTGGAAATATTGCGGTAACTTCCAATATTAAGGGATTTGCTTTTGAATATATGACAAATGGAAGAGGATTGGTTCTAGGTGATCCAGGTCCATGGATCTGTGCAGGGATGACCGGCGGTGTCGTTTATTTACGTCAACAACCTGAAGCTGGATTAACGAAAGAAGTTATTCAAAAGCGGGTTGCAAAAGGAGCGAAAATTTCAATTGAGGCGCTTTCTAAAAAAGGTCTTCAAGACGTGACTGAACTTCTTGGAAAATACGTGTCTCTGTTAAAAAATCAAGGCCAAACAGAAGAAGCAACTTCTTTAGAGACTTTGCTTCAACACCCTAGTAAACATTTCCTTCAAGTTGTTCCCGTTAAAGAACAAGCAGATCCAGCTGTATCCACTGAGTAATAAAGAGTTCTCACTTGAAAGATACTTGGCAGCTTAAGTCTTAATATTATCGAAAAAGCTGATGCTCTTTATCTTGAGCATCAGCTTTTTCCAATCGTATACTTCTATTTACACTGCCTGAAGAGAAAGACATTTGAGGTAATTGCACGTATGATAAAATGCCTCTATTTTCTTTATACATTAGACTTAAAATTACCTATTGTAACTTTTAGGGAATTCCTGTATATTACTTTTTGTTTACTTCCTCTTATTTTAGTGTAAAGTACTAACAAATAAGTTAGAATACAACTTTAAGCAATTGTCTATATATAAGTAGAGTCTTTGTTATAAAAACCTATTACATCACAAAGAAAGGATTAACCTATATATGAAGTTTGGTGCCCGCATTCTCAAAACAGGAATTGCGATTGTTTTAGCTCTTTATCTTTCGGAACTACTTAATCTTCCTGCTCCTGTTCTTTCTGGGATTGCTGCAATTTTTGCAATACAGCCGACCATTTATCGTTCTTATCAAACGGTATTGGAACAAGTACAAGGAAATATAATCGGGGCGTTGGTAGCTGTTTCCTTCGTATTGATATTCGGAAATGACATTTTTATAATCGGCCTAGCCGTGATGGTCGTCATAACCATCAATTTAAAATTAAAAATGGATAAAACAATTGTACTTTCTATCGTGACGGTTATTGCCATTATGGAAAGTCAGCAAGGTGAATTTTTAAACTTTGCCTTTATTCGTCTCTCATCTGTTTTACTGGGGATTGTCTCTTCTTTTATCGTCAATCTTGTTTTTCTCCCACCTAAGTATGAAGCAAAGCTTTATACACGCATAACAGATGTGACGGAAGATATTTTAAAATGGATTCGAATTAGCACAAGACATGCTACTGAACACACATTATTGAAAAAAGACATCAGCAGGTTAAAAGAAGAGTTACTTGATCTAGAACATATCTATTCCATGTACAAAGAGGAACGTGAATATTTCAAAAAGAACAGTGTTGCTAAAGCCAGGAAGCTAGTTGTATATCGGCAAATGATTATCACCACAAAAAAGGCGTTTGAAACTTTGAAGAGAATTCATAAATTCGAGAATGAACTTTATCAAATGCCTGAAGATTTCCAACGGAGTATCTTACAGCAGCTTGATTCCCTAATTCGTAAGCATGAACAGCTGATATTACTGCATATCGAAAAAATTAAAGCGATTGAGGAAATTGAAGATTGGGATCAGGATTGCTTAAGTCGTAAAGAGCTTCTTGCCCACTTTTTTGAACAGCAAAATCAAGTGGACGAAATGCATGATAACTTGGGCCATCTTTCTGCCCGCCTTGTACCGTTGATTTCAGCCGTCATAGAGTATGACGAACAATTGGAGCATCTTGAAAAGCTAATTGTCAGCTTCCAGTCCTTCCATAAGGATGACAATGAAATCTCTGTCCAATATGAAGAAGATTAATAAAAAAGACGGTTCCTCGGAACCGTCTTTTTTCATTTTTCTATTTATTGTACTTCTATTCAATCTTCCAAAAGGTGTTGATCTGCTGCCTTTTCAAGCCTATCCAATTTCATTAATAAATCCTGCATCTCATCCTCTGAGAATGTGTTAAAGTTCTTACCCATTAATTGGTTATGCTCCGCAAGGACTTTACCCAAAATTTCTTCCCCGCCCTTTTTTAATTCAAGGTTAATGACTCTGCGGTCCTTTTCTGAAGGCTGCCGTTTCACATAATCCATTTCGACCAATTTATCTACAAAAACAGTAATCGCACTCGGCTTCACCGTCAAAAAGTCAGCCAGTTGAGTTGATTTAATTGACCCTTCTCGCTTTAATATCATCAATATGAAAAATTGAGGCGACGTCAATCCATAAGGCTGAAGATTTTTGACAACGATATTCCGAAGTTTCTTCCTGATTCGAAAAATCTGCATTTCTACACTATTGGTTACTTCCCATTTAAAATCCAGCCTTCTCACTCCTTATATAGGACAATCCTACCTTAAATTTAAATAAATGATAAAGTATTGTCAAATCTACTCATCTTTATCCTTAAAGCCGCAGCTCTTCCCCTCGATTTTCCCATTAGGGTTTATTTACCATCAGTAACTCCGAATATATTACATGACAAAAAATAAGTAAACTGGTAAACTTTTTATTTAATAATATTAATACTTATAAAAATTAATATTTATTAAACTTAATCAATATGCTATAAACATAGAAGGCAGGTGTTAATTAGGTCACGTCAGTTTTTTATAGAAGGATCTGCAACAAATCGTGTGGCAATTTTTTAGAGCAATTCAATTGATTCACTATCAAAAATTCTTGGAGGCGAAGAACACGTGAATAAAGGACGTTTAATTTTAATCAATGTCATTGGATTAGTGGTTATTTTGGCAGTTGTAGGCGGAGGGGCTTTTTACTATTATGAAAGCACGAATTTCATCAAAACAGATGAAGCAAAAGTTACAGGAGATTTATATACGATCGTAGCTCCTGCTTCTGGAAAACTAACAGATTGGGACCTAAAAGAAGGCGACATTGTCAGTAAAGACAATAAAGTGGCTAAAGTAGCAACGGTAGAAGGTGACCAAACTGTAAAAACTTCAGCTCCAGGTACAGTTGTTAAAACACAGGTATTAGAGGATCAACTTGTCCAAGCAGGTCAAACTCTTGCACAGACCATTAATATGGAAGAACTATCGATAACAGCTAATATTGAAGAAAATAAACTGAAAAACATTGAAAAGGGTGATAGCGTCGATATTATCATCGATGGAGATCCCGATACGGTTTTCGAGGGTACATTAGAACAAATCGGTTACGCAACCACATCAGTCTTTTCAGTGATGGGTAACCAAAATAGTAGCGGAAACTATACAAAAGTCACTCAAAAGGTTCCAGTTACAATTTCCATTAAGGCACCTTCCGATAAAGTATTACCAGGCATGAACGCCGAAGTGAAGATATCAACAAAATAATCTTGCCAACTCAGGTTTACAGAAAGGAGGTTGGCTTAAATGGCTCCTCAAACAATCTCAGTAAATGAAAACAAAGGAATGAAACAATATGCTCCCATGTTAATTATCTTAATGCTTGGCTTGTTCATGGTCATCTTGAATCAAACCTTGCTAAGTGTCGCGATGCCGAGAATGATGGCTGAATTTAATGTCGCAGCAACTACGATTCAATGGTTATCCACTGGTTTCATGCTCGTCAATGGGGCATTGATTCCTTTGTCTGCTTTTTTAATTGAGCGTTTTGGCACGCGCGTCTTATTCCTCGCTGCCATGTTTTTATTCACAGTCGGAACTCTTATCTGTGGTATTGCACCAAATTTCCCTGTTATTCTTACCGGCCGGTTAATTCAGGCAGCTGGTGGCGGGATATTACAGCCATTAGTCATGACGATCATCCTTTTTATCTTCCCTCCAGAAATGCGTGGGAAAGGAATGGGAATCTTCGGGCTCGCTATCATGTTTGCCCCTGCCATCGGTCCAACTTTATCTGGTTGGGTCATACAGGAATATAGCTGGAGAGTCATGTTCTATGCAATGGTGCCGTTTGGCATAATCATCATGACACTAGCCTTTTTAAATATGCGCAATGTGGCAGAACCTAAGAAAATCAAATTGGATATATTAGGTGCATCCTTATCTCTGATAGGTGTAGCCTCCCTACTATACGGTGTCAGTGAAGCAGGTTCAAAAGGCTGGTTAGACGCTATCGTTCTAGGAACCATCATCGTTGGGCTTATCCTTCTTACCCTATTTGTAGTTCAGCAGCTACAATCGGATACACCGATGCTCGATTTCCGTGTGTTTAAGTACGATATGTTCGTTTTATCAAATATTATTTCAGCTATCGTGACGGTGGCGATGTTTACCGGTATTTTCTTGTTGCCGATTTATTTACAAACGCTAAGGGGATTCACACCTGTTCAATCTGGTTTATTGATGTTACCGGGAGCACTTGTGATGATGGTGATGTCTCCTGTTTCGGGAGCTTTATTTGACAAAGTCGGACCTCGTCCATTAGCACTTGTTGGTTTGATTATTACAGCAATCACAACCTTTGAATTCGCAAACCTGACTACAGAAACGACCTATTCGACTTTGGTTATCTTCTATGCCATTCGTTCTCTTGGAATGTCTTTACTGATGATGACAATTATGACAGCTGGGATGAATCAGCTTCCAAAGCATCTGAATACACATGGTACTGCGATGAGCAATACGGTGAAACAAGTAACCGGGGCCATCGGAACAAGCTTTGTTACGACCATTTATACAACTCGTGCTACTTTCCATGGCATCACTTTAGGAACGGATATGAGTGTTAGTGATCCTGGTTTTGTGCAAAATTTCCAATCAATGGTTCAATCCATCATGAGTTCCATGAATCAAACTAGCGAACAGGCACAGGAAACCGCAATGTCACTGATTTCCACCCAAATTCAGGGTCAAGCAAACGTAATGGGAATCAATGATGCTTTCTTTTGGGCAACAGGCTTTGCAGTTGTCGGCATTGTTCTCTCACTGTTTTTGCGTGACGTACGGAAGGACAAAACATTTAAACAAACTAAACAAGAGAAAATCGATGTACCTTTATTGCCTTCACCAGTAAAAAAATCAGTTTAACCAAATAGGGGGATAAGAATGAAGATCTATGTTATATACGACAGTGAAGGCAACCACACGAAGGCACTTGCCGAAGCAATCGCTCATGGAGCCGCTATGGTTCCTGGAGCTGAAGTTCTAATTGATCATGTAAACGAGGCGGATGTATATAAGCTTCCAGAAATGGACGCCATCATTTGGGGCTGTCCCGGACATTTCGGAACCATCAGTTCGAGTCTGAAAACCTGGATTGATAAACTAGGCTATCTATGGGCGGAAGGTAAACTAATCAATAAAGTCGGGGCTGTATTCTGTACAACGGCTACCTTACATGGCGGGCTGGAGGCTACGATGCTGAACTTGATTACTCCGATGCTTCATCAGGGGATGATCATTGTCGGTTTACCTGGTACTGTTCCTGAAAACGCATTATACGGGTCTTATTATGGTGTGGGAATCAGCTGCCCACCCGGCGTGGATGACAGCATCACCACAAAGGACTTCCAGCTTGGGGAAGCATTAGGAAAACGGGTAGCCCATGTCACCCGATCATTCATAAACGAGCTCTAGGAGGCTTGGTTCAATGGGCATAATTCTAATTATTATCGTTGCCATTTTAGCGGTTACGGGTTTAATTACTTTTAATATCAAAGCGTTATCCCCTGATGAGAAGCCGGTCGTTGAGGAAGAGCACTCTTTAGAAGAGTCCGCTTTTTCCCCAGAAATTGACCTTAGTACCGAAATCATTGTCCAAAAGGACAGGGATGAACTGAAAATGAAGGATGATGATTATCGTTTGGTGCTTTCTAATCTTCACAGTCAACTGCACTCAAACGATGATTCATCTGAAGAAAACAATCCAACCGTTCGCAAAATGAAGGATGCAGAATATCGCGGCACTTTAGAGGATTTTCAGCAATATGGCAAATAAAATAAGATCCTCGCATTGGGGTTAGACCATGTGGGGATCTTATTTTATAATTCAGAGTATAAGGGAATCTAAAGGTCTGTTGTCGCCTTTAGCTTATCCATCGACGAGTTTACTTTACTTTTTTTTCTGGTTGACAATTATTCACAGAGACTTTAAGCTAAGGTAATGCAACACCATCATTTTTAAACTCAGCTTTTGTTGAGAGACGGAATTTTAAAAGGATTTCCTTTTTTCGTTCGTCACTTGCCCTTTAGGCAGGTGGCGATTTTTATTTTTATAGGGGTGAAAAATTATGCAACTATTGAAGTATTCCATAATGGTTTTAATCGGCTCCATCTCATACGGTACATTATCCACTATGATTAAGTTTGGATTCATGGATGGCCATTCTTCCGGAGAATTAGTCGGAAGTCAATACCTGGTCGGCTGGCTGATTGTCTCTGTTTTATTTCTTTTTTCGTTTAAATATAAAGTTTCATGGAAAAGTGCCGGATTACTTTTATTCACAGGGATGATGTCCACTTTTGTCGGGAAGGCATATGCCGTCTCAGTATCAGAGCTTCCAGCTTCGATAGCCGTGGTATTTTTATTTCAGTTTACCTGGATCGGCGTCCTAATCGAAAGCTTTCTAAATAAAAGACGTCCGGATAAAAATAAACTCATTGCCATTTTCGTTCTATTTATCGGTACGTTATTAGCAGGAGCAATTTTTGGCCAGCCTCTCTCTGCACTTAGTTTTAAAGGAGTATTGTTCGGCCTTTTATCGGCGTTACTTTTTGCTCTTTATATGTATTGTAACTCTCAGTTCGCCGTTGGAGAGTCTTCCATGAAGCGGTTGTTTTTCATTGCAACAGGGGCGATGCTGACTGCTGTATTCACTACTAACCCTATCACACTTGTAACAAATCTGGTTCAAACAAACCTATGGTATTATGGTCTACTACTTGGCACGTTGGGTGTCCTTGTTCCTTTCTTTTTCTTTGCTGTCAGTATGCCGAAAGTTGGTGTCGGGCTTGGCGCGATTCTTTGTGCGGCAGAATTGCCATCCGCGATGGTCGTTTCGGTTATCTTCCTAGATGAACAAGTTACATCCCTGCAGTGGTTCGGAATGTTCTTGATTATTATCGGAATTGCCTTACCTGAGGGGATGAAGCACCTCACTAGATTTCTTCCTAATAGTAAAAGGACTTCGCACGAAAAAAGAGTATCCTAATGAATATAGCAGGTTCTTTTAACTGGAAGTATTGCAGGCTAAATTACTTTTTTTGTTTTACTTTTCACATTTAAAACAGCTGAAAATTCAACAATAAAGAGCATCGTTTTTCGATGCTCTTTTAGTATGCAAATTACATCATGAACAACTTTAACAATTTGGGAGCATTACACTTATTGTGATAGTTTTCAAATAAAAAAGAGACCATTGCACTACTGCGAAATGATCTGCTCTTTTATTTGAAATTCCTTCTGTAGTAAATCCGTAATATATACAAGGATTTCCTATATGCTATTTTACTTAAGCATCCAATTGTTGAACTTGAAATAGGTTATAGTAATGCGCTTGTTTTTTCATGAGTTCCTCATGTGTTCCGATTTCGGTAATTTCCCCATTATCAATATGAACAATCCGATCGGCATGGGTAATGGTTGATAAGCGGTGTGCTACAATGATCGTGGTCCGTTTTTTCGCCAATATATCAAGCGCTTCTTGGATATAATGTTCACTCTCTAAATCCAAGGCGGATGTTGCTTCATCCAGAACAAGGATTGGCGGGTTTTTCAAAAATACCCTCGCAATGGCAACCCGTTGCTTTTGGCCCCCGGATAATTTCACGCCCCGCTCACCCACTTTAGTTTCGTAACCGTCTTTTAAAGACGTAATGAAGTCATGAGCATTTGCTGCTTTTGCTGCTGCAAATACTTCTTCATCACTTGCCTCAGGCCGTCCCATTAGGATATTTGCCTTAACCGATTCACTAAATAAGATATTATCCTGTAGCACCATTCCGATTTTATCTCTTAGGCTGCGGACTTGATATTTCCGGATATCCGTTCCATCTAGTAATACGCTTCCCTCTGTTACATCATAGAAACGTGAAATTAAACTAACGATTGAGGATTTCCCTCCGCCACTCATTCCAACAAGTGCAATGGTTTCACCCGGTTTCACATCCAGGTTGATATGTTTTAAAACAGGTGCCTCTTTCTCATCATAAGCAAATGACACATCCTGAAACGTAATTCGGCCGTCTACCTGCTTCAGCTCTTTTGAACCAGGTTCATCATCTATATCATATTTCTCATCCACAAATTCAAAAACCCGGTCCATAGACGCCAATGTTTGTGTCATTGTCGTCGAAGAGTTAACTAATCGTCTAAGTGGATTATAAAGCCTGTCTATGAAACCGACGAAAGCTACCATAGTACCAAGCGTCAACTGATCATTAATGACTTGATATCCCGCAAAGCCAATTACTAGTAAGGGGGCAATATCTGTAATTGTATTGACGACAGCAAATGACTTAGCATTCCAACTCGTATGTTTCAGTGCCTTATCCAGGAAATTTTTATTCTGCTTCGCAAACAGTTCCTGCTCACGATCTTCAATCGCAAAGCTTTTAATAACCGACATGCCTGAAACACGTTCATGAAGATGACTCTGCACATCCGCCAACGCTTGAGACCTAACCCTTGTATAGGTTCTGAGCTTTCCAAAAAAGTGTTTGATTGAAAAAGCATAAAATGGCAGCATAATGATGGATACAATAGTTAGCTTTACGTCCATCGTGAACATAACCACTATCACAATAATAATTGTAGCGATATCTAGCCAGAGATTCATCAAACCGGTGATAACAAAGTTCTTAGTTTGTTCCACATCCGTGATCATCCTTGAGATGACCTCGCCCACTCTTGTGTTGGAATAATATTTAAAGCTTAGTTTTTGTACATGGGTAAATAAATCATTACGGATATCATATAAGATTTTTGTTCCTGTCCATTGAGCAAAATACTGCCGGTAATACTCGATGGGTGGCCTTACCGCTACAAAGATAAAAAGCATGATTCCCATAGCCCATAAAAGGCGTTCGGATTTCATATCAGTAGACAGATCACTATTGATGATGTCATCCACAATATATTTACTAAGCAAGGGAATCAACAGTGGAATCGCGAATTTTAACAGGCCAATCAATACCGTCCCGATAATCTGCCATTTATACGGCTTAACAAATTGTAAATATCTCTTAATGCTCTCCACGGGATTCCTCCATTTCTCCAAAAAATTTTGAAGAAGATTTAAGATAGTAATGCTCTAGTATTAGTTTATACTGTATAATATCGAGTTAAAGATTCCAGAAGATACACTTTCAGTTTTATTTTCCTTTTAGAAAATTAAGCTATCATTAGTCTTTCACATATTCACGTTCTCTTCCAAATATTTTATGAATAGTTCCAAAATATTCTTTTCAACAACATATTATTCAGGGGCTTTCTATAAACGGGAATCATTTCAGCATCTCGTAAGTTTAACTTTAAAACCGCAACAGTTAAAGGAATAGGGCTTACTTCTAGAAAAATAAGATGAATAACATGTATAATCTGTCGCAATGATTTGTTAGAGTACTGGGGGATACACAATAGAAAAAAAGCCTGCTAGATAAGCAGCAGGCCTTTTTACTATTATCGATAAGTTAAAAAGCGTTCATACCAACTATCAATAAATTCTGCGGAGAATGGTCCTTTTCGCTGGCGTATCATATAAATTAAATAATCTACGTTCTGTTTTAATATTTGATCGATAGCATCAGGATAATTCATCTCTTTCCTATGCCTTTCATATTCATCCTCATCCAGCAAATTAAACGTCATATCTGGGAATACTTTGATGTCCAGGTCATAATCAATGTATTTCAATGCTCCTGGATCGTATGTGAACGGAGAACTGATGTTGCAATAATAATAAACCCCGTCCTCTCTCAACATACCAATAACATTAAACCAATACTTTGAATGAAAATAGCAAATCGCCGGCTCTCTTGTAATCCATGTCCTTCCATCTGATTCCGTCACCATAGTACGGTCATTTGCCGCTATCACCAGATTTTGGGTTCCTTTTAAAACGGTTGTCTCTTCCCAGATACGATGGATATGTCCATTATGTTTATAGCTATGAATTTGGATTTTTCCTCCTTCGGCAGGAACAATCCCCATTTATCTCTCCCTACTTTCTATAGACACCCTTTCAGCGTACTGTGCCCTATTCCGTTTGCAGTTGTGTGTATTTAATATATATACTTTTTTCCATTTACCCTATATTCCTATATTATAGCGATTTATTCATAAATTTAAAACAAAAGTGGCTAATCCCCCAGTAAAAATGTGAAAAAAAGCCAAAAAAATCTGACCTTCCACTCATTTCTACTAAGAAATTAGCCAATTATTTATTGTACTGCAGCCTGTCCTTGCTGAAAATAACGAATGACCTCTTCTGTTTGCCTCTCGAACATATCATGGATACATTTCAATTCTTGCTTCTTAAGTTGAATCTCTTCCTGAATGGTAACTGCTTCACTCTCCTCTTGCAGATCAAGGAGTTGCTTCTCTATATCTTGGCATCTTTCGATTTCAGATTGTAAAAGTAAAAGCTTTTCCATCGTTTTCAACTGATTGTTTATAAGCTGATTAAATTGCTCCATGATTGCACCATCCTAATCTGTATTTTTTCTATAGTATGTATATTCTATTTTTATCTGATATCTCCTTTGACATAAAATGTAAACGTAAAGAAACATTTGTCGAATACAAAAGAAGGGAAAAAAATAAAAAGACACCCTTCAAAAGAAGGATGCCTTTTCGTATCAGCAATTAGCCTTGGCTTTTATTGCTTTGAGATTTTTGGTTTTGTTTTTTCACTTCTTGAACATTTGTTTCACTTGCAAACTCAGTACCGAATTGACCTTGAGCTTGGCCTTTATTTTGCTGAGATTGCGCATTTTGTTGTTTCACTTGTTGAACGTTTGTTTCACTTGCAAACTCAGTACCGTATTGGCCTTGACCTTGACCTTGCTGAGATTGCGCATTTTGTTGTCTCACTTGTTGTGCGTTTGTACCTGCTTGTGATTTATTGTTGTTAGCCATTAATATCACCTCCACAAATAATAAGATAACCAATATCATGGAGTGTTATCCGGCTAAAAACATTTAAATTTTACCAGTTATATTAAACAAGCAAAGAGATGCCTCCATCAACAATTAAGGTTTGTCCGCGAATCATACTTGCTCCATCGGAAATTAAGAATAGGATAGTGTTCACCATATCTTCTACCTCAACCATCCGACCAGCCGGAGTCTGTTCAGCTGCTTCAGCAAGCATTTCATCCCGATTCGGGAAAGATTTTAGCGCATCCGTATCAATCACACCGCCTGAAACGGCATTGACACAAATATTCATTGAAGCCAATTCAACAGCTAAATATCTTGTCAGTGCTTCAAGCGCCGCTTTTGATACTCCGACAGCTGTGTAATTTTTCAAATAGCGGATGGACCCAAGTGAACTGATACTTACAATTTTACCTCCGCCATTCCTTTCCATCAATTTCGCCGCTTCCTGGGCACAGAAAAGGAGGGCTTTTGTATTGATATCCATTGTCCAGTTCCAATGGGTTTCTTCAAGCTCCATTAACGGGCGCTGCACACCTGATGCRGCATTATTGATGAAGATATCCAAACGTCCATAATACGCATCGATTTCCTCAAACATGCTTTTCACTTTCGCAACGTCACCGACATTCGCTTTTACTACAAGGGCTTTACGACCCAATGCTTCAATTTCAGCCGCTACCTCTAATGCTTTTGACTTGCTCCGGGCATAATTAATAACGAGGTCGTATCCTTCCTCTGCAAGTCTTAATGCTGTGCTTCTTCCTAGACCTTTACTGCTTCCTGTAACGAGCGCTACTTTTTGTTCCATTTGTTTATTCATCCTTTCTGAGTAAACACCCATCACTTTAAAAAAGGAGTGTTACTTTTTATGTATGTTGGACGTGATATGACAGAGTTGTCGATGATGAAAAAATCGGATTGGGAAAATAGTGAACTTGCCTATTTTCATCACTCCCTTCAACAAATGGTACCTTATTTAAACCAAGAAGGACAGAGTATCCATACCGAAATCGTCAAAGAAATTGAAAATAGAGGCGGAATTAACAGACAAGAAGCCAATTACACCCATGGAACAGAAACAAGCTACGATTAATTTAACTTGATACAATTGAAAATTGAGCGAAAAAGAAGAGGGTATCTTAGCGGATAGCCTCTTTTTGAGTATAAACTATTGAGAGGAACCATTGCTGGCTTTTCATATTTATTGAGCTATCTCTCCGTAAAGATTTTTTTATAGGAAAATATAATAATTCCGCATATCAGAGCTACGCCTACAAGGGATAACAAGTAAACAGAAGGGGAAATAACTTTACCAAAGACTACTTCATTTTGAAGTGTCTCCACTTGACCCCATGCGTTTTCAATTCCTGGTTTATATTGGCTTGTTTTTATAGATCCGACTATCATCGTACTAACAAAATAAAACACATGAAGAATTATTGAACCAATAAATGCTTGAAAAACTACCTTCATTTATATGCCCCCTCCATATCCTTATATTACCATAAAAACAATGTGCTATCTTATCCGGAACACACTGCTTTTTCTATTTAAATTGGTTGTATGGAGGGTATTAAAAAAACGATAACTTAATTGATACCCTCTTTATCGTTATAGGCCTTCATCATTTTTTGGTGTGAAACCGGAAACGCGAACTCCTCCATCTCCGTTTTACTCACCCACTTCAGCTGATTCTCTATTAACGTCGCTTCACTAATTTTTTCTTTGACTGTCCCGGTATACGTATCGACTTTCCAGACAAGGTGTGAAAAAACATGTTCAATTTTCACAAGCGGATCTGTAATCTCCGGTTTTACACCGTACATTTCTTGAAATCGACTTTCAAAGAATTCCCGTTTATGCTGAAGGGATGTATGGTTTTCGAAGTTTGGATATTCCCAAAGGTTTGCTAGCAATCCTTCAGATGCTCGCTTGTGAATTAAAAATTCACCTTTTTCATTCGTTAATAGCACAGCCACAATTGGTACATCACGCGTTTTTTTCTTTTGGATTTTCACCGGCAGTTCTGACTGAACCCCTGCCTCAAAGGCAAGACAGTGACTTTGAACCGGGCACAGCAGACAGGCAGGCTTACCAGGTGTGCAGATTAAAGCCCCCAGTTCCATTAAGGCCTGATTGAAAGCAGATGTATGGTTGTGATCAATCAGCTTACGAACCGCGGCTTCAAATGTTTTTCGCGTCTTTGGCTTAGCAATGTCTTCATAAATCATTAATATCCTTGATAGCACACGCATGACGTTTCCATCCACTGCAGGTTCAGGCTTGCCATAAGCTATGCTCAGAATCGCTCCAGCTGTATAAGGACCAACACCTTTTAACTTAGAAATTTCCTCGGGACTATCTGGTACAACACCATTATATGACGCCTTTACCTCTTGAACAGCACTATGCAGGTTCCTGACCCGCGAATAGTAACCGAGCCCTTCCCATGCTTTTAATATTTTTTCTTCATCGGCATTGGCAAAATCCTCAAGTGTCGGAAACCAGTCTATAAACCGGTTAAAATAAGGAATGACTGTATCCACTCGCGTTTGCTGAAGCATAATTTCTGAAACCCAAACACGGTATGGATCCTTATTTTCCCTCCATGGCAATTCTCTTTGTTCTTCGAGAAACCAGGAAACTAAATCTTTTTGAAACGCCTCGATATTTATTTTTTCTATTGTTGGGATATTTATTTCTTTCACTTCAGTTCCTCCAAAGATGTTACACTTTTATTAAAAATGGGAATACATATAGTAGGCATTCTTTTTTTTTATATCGTTCATATTTATTTTATTGTAATAGTTCACAAAAATAAGTCAAAAATATATTCATTTGATGGATAATATATAAATACGGTATGATTAAGGAAGATCTTTTTTTCAAATTGTGGCAGGGAGGTTAGACTTTTGGATACAGGTACTCACTTTGTCATGGGAATTGCTCTTGGAGGACTTGCCACATTAGATCCTGTTATTGCGCAAAGTCCAGTTACTGCAAGTGCAGTCATTGCAGGTACGATATTAGGATCACAAGCTCCTGACATTGACACCGTTTTAAAATTACGAAATAACGCTGTATATATACGAAATCACCGTGGAATTACACATTCGATTCCCGCTGTATTACTTTGGCCCTTGATTATCAGCGGCGCACTTTTCGCCTTCATACCTGAAGCAAATTACCTTCATCTTTGGCTTTGGACCTTTTTAGCCGTATTTCTTCATGTTTTTGTCGATATCTTTAATGCCTATGGAACACAGGCGCTAAGGCCTATTTCTTCCAATTGGGTAGCTCTAGGGGTCATCAATACATTTGACCCGTTCATTTTTGGAATCCATGTTGCCGGCTTGATATTGTGGGGGTATGGATTTCCTCCCGGCTATTTATTTCTCTCCATTTACGGGATACTCGTGATCTATTATATCTCTAGGTTCAGGGAACAGGCTTTCATTAAAAGAGCTGTTAAGCAGCAAATTCCGGGAGCAAGAAAAATTATTTTATCACCGACCATGCGTTTTCATCGCTGGAAAATAGCCGTGATTACCGAAAAGCATTATTATGTAGCGAGAGCTGATAATGGTTATGTGACGATTCTTGATACATTTGATCGAATTCCATTGCCTGAAAGTAAAATTCTCGAAGCCGCCAAGCTTGATATCAATTTGGCTGCCTTTCTGTCTTTTTCCCCTGTTTACCGCTTTGAAATCGAACAAATTAAGGACTATTACGAAGTCCGTTTTATTGATTTAAGATACCGAAGCAATGGGTATTACCCCTTTGTAGCTGTCGTCCATTTAGACAGCGACCTAAATATCTTGAATTCGTATACCGGTTGGATCTTTAGTGAAGCGAAACTGCAGAAGAAATTGAATATTATTTTGTAGGTCTAAGCAGATTGAAAAAAGGCTGATTCCAGGGGAAACCCGCTGGAATCAGCTTTTTTAATGCAGTCGATTCTGTTGATTTAATAAATGCTTATATTTAGGATTTTTCGCAATGAATTCGTGGAATTGTTCACCGTAATTATCAATCCAGGTCTGGACAACCCGTGATGTCATTTCTTCGCCAGCATACTCATGCCCAGCTTTTGCATAGGTCGCTTCGAAATCTTCCCATAATAATTCCACCCAAGTTAAAGCTTGCTCATACGTGATGTGATCATTTTTCTCAAGCAGGATCTTGGTTAACCTTTCATGGTAATCATTCATTAGAACCACCTCATTGCCAATATTTTTACAGACTGAACTTTACTGTACTTTACCCATACTAGTAGTAAGCGGAAACGCTTATTTTTAATTCTGATGTTTGGAGGAGAAAAACTTGCGAAATAAACAAAAAGGATTCCCCAACATTCAAGGTAAGCCTCGTGCAAAGGCGAGATATGCTTCAAAGCGAGCCGATGGCAGCATTAACACACACCCTCAAGAACGGATGAAAGCATCAAACGAGCGATCGAATTAGAAACAATAGAACACTTCAGAAGGAATCGGGTCCTCCCGGTTCCTTCAATTATCTCAACATAGAAATCGGCAGTGCTTCTTCCTTCCCGCTTCCACCCAAACGGTATCCCCAGGCGAATACACCATTCATATAATCAATTTTGAAATAGACTCCCGGATCGCCTTCAATTTGATAAATTTCACCTTTTTTAAAATCATCCGGATTTAACAGATAGGCTTTGGCCATAGTTACTTTGCGTTCCAACACCGAGAATTCGTTAACCATCCCTAATTGCTCAGCTTTTCTCGCTTTTTCGGTTAACGCTGCAATTTCCTGTTGTAGTTCATAGGCCGACAACTTGCTGTATCTTAMGTCGCTCATATATATGGCTCCTTAAATTAAATATTAATTTACTTCTATATTAAACAAAATTTTGCGATTTGGCTATCGATGTACTTATTCCATGTCTGAATTGGATAGATATCGGTCAATTAATTCTATTGGAAAACCTTTTCGGTATAATGCCTGCTTCATCTTTTGTTCATATTCGAAGCCTTCATAGTTTTTATAGCGGCGCTGCATCTTTTCTGCATGATGACATAGCGAATCCCATTGTTCATCTGCATCCTTTTCTACCGTCACATCCTCAAGTGCCTCGAGAATGACATCTCTTGGAAAACCCTTTCGTGTCAATGTCTGTTCAAGCTTCTGCCTTAAAGCTCGTTCCGAGATGTTTTTCTCTTTTTTCACTGATTTTCCCGCAAGCTTTTTCGCATGCTCAATTTGAATATCATAGGGGTATTCCTTCAAAGCCTCCACAACTAGCTTTTCTTGTATTCCTTTTTCCTTCAGCTCCATCTTAAGGGTAGTAGGCCCTTTATTGCCTCCGTTTACATGGGTCCGCACGTAAGCCTTGGAAAATTCAAGATCATCTAAATAGTTAAAGCTGTATAGCTTATGTATCGCTTCCTTTATAATCGGTTCTTCTATTTCCTTCTTTTTTAAATAAAGACGAATTTCCGATTCTGAACGCATGCGGTATGATAAATAATTAAGAGCATCCGTAAATGCCTTTTGAATTTCATCATGGAATTGTATTTCAGCCAGAAGCAGATCATCAAGTGCAGTACCCTTTTTCAAGTGAAATTTCAATAAAACTTCTTCGTCCACACTAAACGCATATTTTTCATCAACAAATATGTTATAACGATCTTTACGTTTTTTTTGGGTTGTTATTTTTGTTATGTTTGGCATAAAATCCACCCCCATCCCTACTTTACCCCTTTACGAGTACCTTTTCTATATATAGCATGTCTAAAAATGAAAAAAGAACAAGGGCATGTTAAAGTGAATAAAAGACAGGAAAAAGGAAGTGATTTTCATGAAAATAGCTATTGCTGGTGGAAGTGGTTTTGTCGGCACAGCCCTTATCGATGAATTATTAAAAGAAAATCATGATTTATATATATTGACACGTCATCCTGACAAATATAAAAGACGGGAAAATCTCCAATATATCGGCTGGCTGACCCCAGACTCAAGCCCTGAACAAAATTTAGAAGGCCTTGATGTGTTCGTTAACCTTGCCGGTGAGTCTTTAAACAGTGGGCGTTGGACCCCGGAACGAAAACGCCGGATTGTCGAAAGCAGAGTTGAAGCTTCCAAAGAAATGAACCGGATCCTTTCTAAGCTTCCCGATAAAGTTTCTGTCATTATCAATGCAAGTGCAGTGGGTTTTTATGGTATCTCTGATCATGAGACCTTTACTGAAGCCTCTGATTCCATCGGTGATGATTTCTTGGCTCGTACAGTTAAGCTATGGGAAAAAGAAGCAACCAAATCCCGCTCATACAGTAAGCGAGTTGTCCTTACAAGGTTTGGTGTGATTCTAGGGGAAAAAGATGGTGCACTGCCAATGATGGTTCTTCCTTATAAACTTTTCGGCGGAGGAAAAATGGGCAAAGGAAGTCAGTGGCTTTCCTGGATTCATATTTACGACGTCGCCCGTGCAATTGTTTTTTGTATGAACAATCAACACATTCAAGGTCCTGTCAATTTCACAGCACCTAATCCGGTTCAAATGGATAAATTCGGAAAAGAAATTGGTACTATCATGCACCGGCCTCATTGGTTACCTGTTCCTCCCTTCATGCTAAAAACCATGCTCGGTGAAATGAGCATACTTGTGCTAGAAGGCCAAAAAGTCCTTCCTAATAAACTTGCAGAGGAAGAATTCACGTTCACTTTTCCAACCCTTAATACGGCTTTACACAATATCTTAAAAGAAAATTCTCATGTATGAATGAAACTTTTTAGGAAAAAATAGGGATATCAAGTGAAATGGAGATGATCTAATTGCCCAAAAAACAGGAAAAAGAAAAAAGTACCTTAACGAGCACGCAAGCAATTCATTATTCTCGAGAATTTAAAAATGCAGACCGAGCAGGCGGATTTAACGTGAAGAAATCTCGCCGTTAAGTTTGGAGTATTTTTCCGTACATTTTGATCTACCATTCAGCACAAAATAAGCTAGCGATTGATTAAGAAAATCATCGCTAGCTTATTTATTTCTTTACTCTAAGGGGGCGCTGATATGGGACGCAATAATAATCGAGACAATAACGCTCAAAAACTTCCACAAGTTCCTAAAAACCTAAAAAGTGACGGACTTGATGTCGAATATTCTTCAGAACTGGCTGACCAACAAGATATTGAAGCACAAGCGCGATCCAATGCGGCTAATCGCCGTGCCCATAACCGCAAATTATAACTTTTACAACTTAGGGGGCTGTTAGTCAGCCCCTTAAATTAACTTACTGACACCGTCTTATCCACACCCCTGTGTATATTGTGGATATTTTCTGAAAATACTGACATATAATAGTATTTTGTCTTGCGGTATGAACATCTAAATAATGTAATTTCTGGATAACTATGTGGATAGTGTGGATAACACTATGATCTCATTGATTCAACTGCATTTCATTTGTGGATAACTTTTCTTTTTCTTACATAAAAAAACACTACCCTAAAATGATGATTTGATTGGATTATTTATTTTCATTAAAAATCCATTCTGCTTAAAACAAAGGAGGTTTCCCCACCTTTTGTTATTCAGCCACAGTTTCTTCCAACTGTTTACGGAGCATGAATTTTTGAATTTTCCCACTTGCGTTTCGAGGTAACTCTTTACAGAAGATATATCTTCTTGGACGTTTATAGTTAGCAAGTGTATCGCTGTTCTTACACCAGTCTTCTAAATCACTTTCCGTCAATAACGGATCTTTAGCTACTACAAAGGCCGTTACCGTTTCTCCCCATTTATCATCAGGCTGACCAAGTACTGCACAGTCGAGAACTCCTTGATGCTCATAAAGTGTGTCTTCCACTTCACGTGGATACACATTTTCGCCACCAGAGATAATCATGTCATCCACACGATCTTTGACCCACAAATATCCATCTTCATCAAGGAAACCTATATCCCCGGAATGGTACCAGCCTCTGTAAAGCGCTCTCTCTGTCTCTCCATCTCTTTGAAAGTACCCTTTCATGATGCAAGGGCCTTTCACAAGAATTTCCCCGACTTCCCCGGGTTCAAGTACATCATCAGGATCCGATGGGCCTTCGTCATTTGGACGGGCAATGACGATTTCATGATCGCGGCACGCTTGGCCGGCAGAACCAGCTTTAATTATTTGATCATCCTCTAATAGAAGAGTGATGGCCGGACCCATTTCCGTCATTCCATATGCCTGGATAAATTGAATGCCCAATTTTTCCTGACAAGCAAGTACAAGCGTAGGCGCCATTGGAGCGGCTCCATATAGTCCCAGCTTCAAACTTTGAAATTTATAATCATTTAGATTTTCCTGAATAAGCATATTCCACATCGTTGGTGCCGCAAATAGTTTGGTAATCCCTTCGGATTCAAACAGTTCTAGTACCTTTTTAGGATTGAACTGATGAAGAACTACATTCGTTGCACCAACCTGCACGCGCGGTAAAAATGAACAGTGCAATTCCGCACAATGAAACATTGGAGCGGTAATCAAACCAATATCACTGCTTTCATACTTCATCGCCTCTGCTAAAATCTCAGCCTGCTTGACCATATCTTTATGAAGGTGAATAACTCCTTTTGGTCGTCCGGTCGTCCCGCTTGTATACATAATGGCATAGACATCATTCTCGTGAATGTCCACATCAACAGGCTTAGAAGATGTACTGACCATTTTTTGGCGATATCCTTCGGCATAGCGAGGCACATTCTCATCAATATACCAGAATGCTATTTCAGGGAAGCGTTTTTCAACAGCTGCCACAGTCGATTCCAATTCACCTTCAAATAAAACGACCTTTGGCGCCGCATCACTTAAGATGAATGCAAGCTCTTCTGCCATTAAGCGAAAGTTGATTGGATTAAAGACCGCACCGATTTTTGCACAGGCAAAAAATGCGGTGGCAAGTTCTTCATTATTATAAAGATAGGTAGAGACCCGGTCCCCTTTTTGGACACCTTCTGCTTGGAGAGCCGCCGCCAACCTATTCACCTGCTCATTCCATTGAATGTAGGTATAGCGGATATTTCTTCTCACGTCGTAGATAGCTTCTTTAATGGGGAATTTTTGAACCGTCTGATCAAAGATATTTTTAATCGTTACTGACATATCATTTCCTCCTCAAGTAAACCCACTATCAGCAGGATGATTTCACGTCATGCTCCTGATGGTTGGCTTTATCACTTTTTCAGCCTTTACTTTCGTGTGAATTTCTAATGTTATTCACGAGAAAATACCGTCTCAATCTATTCTTTCAATAATGGTAGCATTCGCCATTCCATGACCTTCACACATTGTTTGTAATCCATATCGGCCGCCTCTTCTTTCTAATTCATGGATCATCGAAACCATTAAACGGGCACCACTGCCGCCAAGAGGGTGTCCTAAGGCAATCGCTCCTCCATTTGGATTTAGCTTCTTAGGGTCGGCCCCTGTTTCTTTTAACCAGGCAAGCGGTACAGGAGCAAAGGCTTCATTAACTTCAAAGACATCGATATCATCAATGGAAAGACCTGCTTTTTCCAATGCTTTTTGAGTGGCAGGAATTGGACCTGTCAACATTAAGGTAGGATCTGATCCGACAACAACCCGTGTATGCACTTTAAAGCGTGGTTTCAATCCAAGCTCTTCTGCTTTACTACGCTCCATTAATAGTAAAGCTGCAGCACCGTCACTTATTTGGCTTGAGTTCCCGGCATGGATTAATCCTTCTTCTTTAAAAACTGCCTTCAATCCTGAAAGGACTTCTACCGTAGTTCCCCCCCTTGGCCCTTCGTCTTCGGTAACTTCAATATGATTTCCTAATTTATCTGTACCTGTAACTGTGATTATTTCACGGTCGAAATAGCCTTCCTTTTGAGCACGTATTGCCCTCTCATGGCTTTCAACAGAAAACTGATCACATTCCTCACGGGTGATTCCCCACTTTTCTGCGATTCTTTCAGCCGATAAACCTTGGTTGATTACCTCGTAGCTGTTTAAATACTTTTGACTTGTTTCAGCTCCTTGATAATTTGAACCCATTGGGACACGAGACATGTTTTCTACTCCTCCGGCTACGACCACATCCATATCTCCTGACAAAATGGCTTGGGAAGCGAAATGGACAGCCTGCTGACTCGATCCGCATTGTCGGTCAATTGTCGTACCTGGCACTTCAATCGGATAGCCGGCAATCAGAGCAGCAATCCGAGCAATATCTCCGGCTTGCTCCCCAGCCTGCGAAACACAGCCTAAAATGACATCATCGATGATAGCATGATCGATGCCTGCTATTTCAACCAGCCTCTTTAATACTTCACCTGCTAAATCATCTGGGCGAACATCCTTTAAGACACCGTTTCTTCTGCCAACCGGAGTACGAATTCCCTCAACAATTACCACTTCCCGCATGTAATCTCTCCCCTTCTCATTTTGTTTTTTAAAGTCCAATGTTCTTTGCTATGATTTTCTTCATGATTTCATTTGTACCCGCATAGATGCTTGCTACCGGCACATCACGATACCTTCTAGCAATCTTGTATTCTTCCATATAACCATAGCCACCATGAAGCTGCATGCATTCAATGGATATTTTCCGGGCAGTCTCTGTCAAACGCCATTTAGCCATCGATACTTCTGTGACCACCTGTTCACCCGCCATATGATTAGCAATCAATTGATCCAGGAAAACTCGGCCCATTTTAATTTCAGTGGCCATTTCTGCGATTTTAAATTGAGTGTTCTGGAACTGACTCACTGATTTCCCGAACGCTTCCCTGCTTTTGACGTACTCAATCGTATCCGCTAGCATATCCTCGGATGCGGTTTGGGCACAAATTGCTACGACAAGACGTTCCTGCTGCAATTTCTCCATTAAATACTTAAACCCTGTGCCTTCTTCACCTAGCAAGTTTTCCTTTGGTACACGACAATCTTCAAAGATAAGTTCTGCTGTATCCTGACAATGCAAACCAAGCTTCTTCAGTTTTCGTCCCCTGGTGAATCCCGGAGTATCTCTTTCAACCACGACTAAACTGACGCCTTTATGCTTCGGAACAGCATTTGGATCCGTTTTACAAGCCACGATGACCAGATCCGAATGAATCCCATTTGTGATGAATGTTTTTTGGCCGTTTAGTATGTAATGATCTCCATCCAAAATCGCAGTCGTTTTAATATTGGCCAAATCCGAACCTGTTCCCGGCTCTGTCATGGCGATGGCTGTAATGATTTCCCCTGTCGTGCATTTAGGGAGCCAGCGCTGTTTCTGCTCATCATTTCCGTATGCGGAAATATACGGAACCGTAATATCACTATGGAGCCCGAAGCCTATGAAACCTGAACCCACTCTTTCTAGTTCTTCATTAATTATGACCGCAAAGCCCCAATCTACTTCAGAACCCCCATACTCTTCTCCAAGATCCGGACATAAAAAGCCTTGCTCCCCCATTTTCCTCCAAAACGAACGAGGAATAATACGGTCTTCTTCCCATTGTTCATAATAGGGAACCGCTTCTTTCTCTAAAAACTTGCGTAATGATTTACGGAAAATCTCGTGATCTTCACTTAAGTATGGATGTTTCATCTGCACTATCTCCTCTGCCATTAGCTTTTTCGTATCAACCTTTTCCTTTTTATAGAAAATATACTTTAGTTTTCTAATCCATTATTTAAAATTTCCCGGTAGGATTTGAACCTATCTTATCTAGGTGACATTCGAATGGCCCCGTCCAACCGAATCGTTTCTCCATTCAGCATAGGATTCGTAATAATGCTTTCCGTAAGTTTAGCGTACTCTTCCGGATATCCGAGCCTTGATGGAAATGGCACGGTTTTCCCTAATGACGCCCTCGCTTCTTCAGGTAATGAATCAAACATCGGTGTATGAAATAACCCCGGTGCAATCGATACGACACGTATCCCTTTGGAAGCAAGCTCCCTTGCAATCGGAAGAGTCATACCGACAATCCCACTCTTTGAGGCACTATATGCCGCTTGTCCGATTTGTCCTTCAAATGCAGCTACCGACGCTGTGTTGATAATGACACCACGCTCCCCCTCTTCGTTTGCTTGGTTATTGACCATTTTTTCTGCCGCAAGACGAATTACATTAAATGTACCGATCAAGTTAACCGTCACAACTTTTGAGAACGCTTTCAATTCATGCGTACCTTTTCTTCCGATGACCTTTTCAGCAATCGCAATGCCAGCGCAATTGATAATTGTGTTAATTGATCCAAATTTTTCAATTCCCTGTTCCAACGCTTCTAGTACACTTTCTTCACTTGCCACATCTGTTTTAATAAATATGACTGAATCTCCTAATTCCTCGACCATTTTGACGCCATTTTCTTCTGAGAGGTCACAGATAACGGCTTTTCCACCTTTTTTAATGATGTTTCTTACAGTGGCCGCTCCCAGACCTGAAGCCCCACCTGTCACTACTGCAATAGTTTCTTGAATATCCAAATCTTCACCTCATTTGTATTCGTCTAGAATATATATTCATCTTTACCTATCGTCAAAACTCATTTCAATATTATACTTTGAAGTATTTTTATTCTGATGGTTTTGCTGCTTGAAATGCCTGGTTCACTGTTTACTTTTTAAGCTATGAAGTGTTTCGGTAAAACCTTTAATCACCTGTTCAAAATCCTGCTTCAATTCATCAAGCTCTTTAATACGTTCATTTATTTCATTTAATTTCTGTCCAGCTGTATCAATTGTTTTCTCCAATTGCTTAATACCCGTCCTGTCCTTATCAAATAGCAGAACAATATCCTTTATTTCAACTAAAGAAAAGCCATACTTCTTGCCACGCATAATGATTTTAAGTTGAGCATGTTCTTTCTTTCCATATACTCTTTTTCCGGTTTCGGTCCGCTTTGGCCTTAGCATACCTAGTTCCTCATAATATCGTAGTGTTCTTGTTGTCAAATCAAATTCTTTTGCTAACTCAGAAATGGTGTACATGTTAAAACCACACTTTGCAAAGGGATTATTTACCTTATCTTAACATTGACGTTAACGTTAACTTCAATAAATATTCACAAAATTTTAAATATATAAAACTGAATGAAAGTTATAAACTGATATACTATGGGTATATTCTTTTTAAATGAAGGGACGGATTAATTATGCTCTGCTCAAGAATATTAGTTGCTTATGATGAATCTGAATTAGCACGTAAATCTTTAGAAAAAGCGATTGAATTAGCGAAGCTGGATCCTGCTATTGAAATTCAGGTACTTCACGCTGTTACACTTCCAATCCATCCAAATATATATGGCAATGCTTTTCAAGAAATTGAAGAAGCCATGCTTAAGTATGGCAACGAAGTTATCGAAAAAGCGGATGCACTGTTATCCGAAATTCCTAATGCATCTCAGTCTTTTGTCGTAGAAGGTTCAGCTATCACTACTTTGTTGGAACATGCGAAATCTCAAAATTGCGACCTTATCATAATGGGCAGCAGAGGCTTAAGTGGATTCAAGGAATTCCTAGGAAGCGTCAGCCACTATATCGTCCAGAATTCTCCGGTACCTGTCTTATTAGTTAAATAAACAATTTGCGACAACCCTATGACTTTTTACCAATTAGAAGAAGCTGGGCTCTTATTTGGAGCCCAGCTTTTTTATACGCTCACGAAACAAAGAGGAAATCTTACCAACAAAGCTTCTCATGTTTTACAAACCCTTCTGTTAACAGGTAAAATGAAAGAAATTTAAAAGAGGATAAGCAGGTGAAGTGATGGATATTAAGCATTTACAATACTTTATAGAGGTTACCAATTTCAATAGCTTTACTCGGGCAGCGGATCATTTATTCATTACTCAGCCGACCATCAGTAAGATGATCAAAAACTTGGAAACTGAGCTTGGTGTTGAACTTTTTGATCGTTCCCGTAAACAACTGATTCTGACTGATGCCGGAAGGGTTGTATTAGAGCAGGCAAAATTGATTGATAAAGCCTTTCATAATTTAGAAACAGAAATGGACAATTTATTAGGCTTGAAAAAGGGACATATACGAATCGGATTACCGCCGATTATTGACGCCTCCTTCTTCCCCCGAATTCTTAGCCGTTTCCATGAGGATTATCCTAATATTACCTTTCAATTAGTAGAGGATGGCTCAAAGAAAATTGAAGAATCTGTCCAAAATGACTTACTCGACATTGGCGTAATAGTCCTACCAACTAACACCGTACTTTTTCATCATTTTGCCTTTTTAGAAGAAGACATTAATTTGATTGTGCCCCCCTCCCACCCACTTGCTTGTCGGGAAGAGATTGATTTGGCCGACCTAGAAGACGAGTCTTTTATCTTATTTAATAAAGATTATGTCTTGCGTGATCTCATAATTTCGTCCTGTAAAGAAGCTGGTTATTCTCCACACATTGTCACAGAAAGCTCACGTTGGGATTTTATAGAGGAAATGGTTTACTGTAATCTTGGAATCGCTCTTTTACCGGAAAGTTTATGCCGCCATGATAACCGCATCAAGTCCATTAAGGTCAAAAACCCTTCCATTAGTTGGAACTTAGGATTCATTTGGAGTAAGGATCAATACCTTTCATATGCGGCAAAAGAATGGCTAAAATATACAAGAGAAGCGTTAACTCATAAAGATTAACTACCTTGATAGTAAAGCATTAGACATGTAAGCACTATCATAGATTTAAGTTATGCTCATGATAACATCTAACCATTTTACAATACTTAACCGCGGAGTTAGACTTGGTATGAGTAAAAAGCACTGTAATTACTGATGGAATCTATATTTTCAGAAAGGAGATATTTATGATCACTTTATCTAGTGTCGATGAGTTACAAGCAACCGAAGAAGCTTTGGAGAAAATTAAATATTCATACCCCGAATTATTTAATAAACTACTCCATGTCGTTGCCTTAACACGAGCATTTCAATTTAAATATCAATTTATGGGCACATTAATCATGGATGAAAACCCTAACGAATACACATTAATCATGGATGAAAACCCTAACGAATACAC